>JAVEWC010000024.1:0-10593 GCA_034004745.1 Candidatus Izemoplasmatales bacterium
ATCCATGGTTTGATTCGCGATAAGGAAGGCAGAAAGATGTCAAAATCCTTGGGCAACGGTGTCGACCCGATTGAAGTTGTCGATCAATATGGCGCAGATGCCCTGAGGTATTTCATCACCACCAATTCTTCACCGGGTCAAGACCTGCGCTATGAAGAAGAAAAAGTACTGTCAAGCTGGAACTATATCAATAAAATTTGGAATATCAGCCGTTACACCATCATGAACACAGAAGATGTAATCGGTAAACGTCTTATCTTAGAACCGCAAAAATTCACCTTCCCGGATCGTTGGATCATCACTAGATTGAACCGATTGATAGATTCTGTCGATTATTTCTTCGATCACTATGAGTTCGGTGAAGCCGCTAAATTAATCTACAATTTCACCTGGAACGATTTTGCCTCCTGGTATGTTGAAATGGCAAAACTATCCGACACTTTAACGACCAAGTCAGTCCTTATCTACGTTTTAGAAAATACCATTAAGTTACTGCACCCTTTCATGCCTTTTGTAACAGAAGAAATATTCCAAAAATTATCACCAAATTCATTATCAATAATGATTAGCGATTGGCCAAAGAACAATGGCATGCTTTATCAGGATACAGAAGAAAAAGAATGGTTCTTTGAACTTATTAAAGGTGTCAGAACCGTGAGAAACGACTATCAGGTTTCTTGGACAAAACCAATCGATTTGTTTATCCAGACAGACAAGGAAAACATTGCCTTTCTAAAGGAAAACGATCAATATATCCGTAAATTCCTCAATCCAAATCAATTGATCATCGCAGAAACGATTGAGAAAAAAGATGAAGCAATCAGTTTGATTTTTGCCAATGCCTCAATTCTCATTCCTCTAGGTTCTTTGGTCAATGTTACTGAGGAAATCAAGCGATTGAACGATCAATTGGTTAACTTGGAAAAAGAAATCGAAAGATGTACAAAAATGCTCAACAATCCTAACTTCACGGCAAAGGCTCCGCAAGCAAAGATTGAAGAAGAAAAAAACAAATTGCAGAAATACGAAGAAAATTATAAAGAGGTTACTTACCGCTTAAAGGAGCTAACAGAATAAAGATGTTCAAAACAGTTGAAGAAGCTCAAAACTGGATTGAAAATATCAAAAGGTTCGGATCAAAACTTGATCTTAAACGGATGGAAAAGGTTGTTGCACTCTTGGATCATCCGGAAAAAACCTTCAAATCAATCCATGTCGCAGGAACCAATGGTAAAGGGTCAACTTCGACATACCTTAAAAAGATCTTGAGCCATGCCGGCTTTAAAGTCGGCATCTATACTTCGCCATATGTTGTAAAGTTCAATGAAAGAATCGGCATAAATGACGACTATATCAGTGATGATGAACTCGTTCATTATGCCAATGAGCTATATCCATTGACGGAAAAAATGCTGGAAGACGATGAGACGGTCACTTTTTTTGAAGTGTTGACGCTAATGGCTTTCCTTTATTTTCGCGATCAAAAAGTTGATTATGCCGTTATTGAAGTTGGGTTGGGCGGGTTATTGGATGCGACCAACGTTATAATACCTGAAATTGCGGTTATCACCAATATCTCTTATGACCATATGAAACAATTGGGAAATACATTGGAATCGATTGCCTTGAACAAACTTGGAATCGTCAAGGACAATGTGCCTTTAGTTACAGCCATAGAGAATACCAATCTTTTCCCCTTGTTTTCTGAAGTCACTGCCAAACATAACAGTCGTCTAAAAATCTGTAATTTTGACATGGTAACAAATATCGATGTCAAGGAAGTTACGCGTTTCAAATATCGCGATCAGGAATATCTGCTTAACCTTACCGGTTACCATCAAGTGAAAAATGCCGTTTTGGCGATTGAAACCATTAGACTTTTAAGAATCATCAATAATCTTCATCTAACCGAAGAAGATATTTATGAAGGTCTAAAAACAGCTGCATGGCCAGGAAGGTTTGAAATTTTCAATAAGAATGTCGTCATCGATGGCGCACATAATATTGGCGGTATCGAAGCCTTGATTAAGAGTGCGAGAACTGTTTTTGCTGGAAAATACATCAAATGTCTGTTTTCGGTAATGCGGGATAAAGAGCATAAAAAAATGATTGAAGAATTGGATAATTTTTGTGATGAACTTTATTTTACCGAATTTGAATATCAAAGAAGAGCTGACGCTGAAGAATTGTTTTCTGAATCCAGCCATTATCACAAGTCCTTCCATACCGACTATAAACAGATATTCTTCAAGTTATCAACCGAATTGAAGGAAAACGAAGTCTTGATTGTCACGGGCTCCTTATACTTTATTTCCGAAATAAGAAAATTATTGGTAAAAGAATAAATAATTTTACCGACTTATCAGTAATATTTATATCGGGTGATATAAATGTATATGATAAAAGACATGCCAAAACTTGAACGACCGAGAGAAAGATTGCTCTATAACGGCGCAGAAAGTCTCAGCAGTTACGAATTGATTGCGATATTGTTAAGAGTTGGCAGTCAAGGAGAATCGGTAATTGAACTTGCCAAATCATTAGTCAATTCTTTTGTCGATCTGTCGGAATTAGGCAATATGACAGTTGAAGAACTAAGTGCATATAAGGGCATCGGCAAAACCAAGGCCATAACCATCCTGGCTGCTGTTGAGTTGGGCAAGAGGGTATTGAGTCCGCAAAAAGAAAAAATCCAGATCTCCTCGCCGGCCAATGTTTATGAAATGCTCAAAAACGAGTTATCCTTGCTAAAACAGGAAGTGTTGGTCGTTTTGTTCCTGGATATAAAAAGTTGTTTAATCACCAAGAAAACAATTTTTATCGGCAGTCTGAATCAAAGTCTGGTCCACCCCAGAGAAGTCTTCATGCATGCCATTAAACATGCATCTTCTAGAATCATCATCGTCCACAATCATCCTTCGGGTGATCCAACACCTTCAGCGCAGGATGTGGCTGTGACGAAAGCTTTTCAGGAAGCTGGAAATTTGCTGGGAGTAAAAGTCATGGACCATATTATTATCGGCAGTAATTCATACCGTTCAATCCTAAATTATGATTTTCAAAATAAAAGGCGCTAAATTTAGCGCCTTTAACATCTTATTTTTCGAGAAATTTTAAAATATCTGAATATACTTCATCTTTATTGAGTTCATTTAAAACTTCATGTCGAGCTTCGGGATAAATCTTATAATCGACATCTTCATAACCAATTTTAATCATTTTAGCAACTAATTTTTCAATCTCTGTTCCGTAATTCGATAAAGCATCATTACCACCAGAGATGAAATAATGCGGCAATTTAAAATTACCTAAACTCAGATTTTTGGTATTGGAGACAAATTTTATCCATCTGAACATGTCTAAATTAGCTGCAACGGTGAATGGTTGTCCACACATGCGAGAATTATGGTAGTATTGCTGGATGATGGTATCTCTTGTCAACCATTCCTCATTGATGCCGGAAATGATTTTATCTTTGCGCATCTTTTTTGGATTGGCATCAATCGCCATGTCTTGGATCATCTTGGAGACATGTTTTGGTCCTTTAAGACCTTTTATAATCTTCGTCAGGAGCATACCCATACCGATGAGCATTTTTGGTGGGTAAGCAGTACCGGATAAAACCGCTTTGGAGTAAAAATCCGGAAAATCGAGAATCAATTTTCTAGCTAAAAAAGAACCCATCGAATGTCCCAACAAATAATATTTGAAATTTGGATAAGTTTTTTCAATGTATTCCTTAACTAGAACCACTGATTCATAAGCCAATAAATCACCGTTTTTATCAGCGAAATGAACATAGTCGTAAGTGTCAGTTGATAGTCCGTGACCGATTATGTCGCAACCAATTACCAAATAGCCATTTTTAGCCAAAAATTCCGAAAACAAACCATATCTGGCAAAATGCTCTGAAGCACCATGGATAATCTGGACGATTGCCTTTGGCTTATCCGTCGGTTCATAGAGATAAACGTGAATTGAATTATTATGATAGTCCTGCAAAGTGAATTGTTTCATAAAAACCTCCTTCGATGACATAATATTCTTTGTTTATTATATCATTATACATTTTATTTTTAAATATGATTTGATATAATAAATGCGGAGGATCGAGATGAATAAATATATTTTGGCAATTGATCAGGGAACAACTTCCTCTCGAGTCATAATCTTCGATGAAGAGGGACTTATAGTTTCTTTTCACCAAAAAGAATTTAAACAATACTTCCCAAAACCGGGGTATGTTTTACATGACGCTTTAGAGATATGGGAAAGTGTTGTTTTTTGTATTGATAAAGCTTTATCTAAAGCGAAACTTAAGATTGATGATATTATGGCAATTGGTATCACCAATCAAAGAGAAACAACGGTACTATGGGATAAAACCACCTCGCAACCCTTGGCTAAGGCAATTGTTTGGCAATCTTCGCAAACCAAGGATTATTGCGATGAATTGATTGATAAAGGCTATCTTGACAAATTTAAAAGTAAAACCGGTTTGATTGTCAATCCTTATTTTAGCGGAACGAAAATCAAATGGTTGTTGGACAACGTCGATAATGCCAGAGAAATGGCAAAAGCTGGAAATATTGCTTTTGGGACCATCGATTCCTGGTTAATCTGGAAATTGAGCAACGGGAAATATCATATTACCGATTATTCCAATGCCTCCAGAACTTTAATATATAATATCCATGATTTGAAGTGGGACGAAGAGTTATTGACTATATTGAATATTCCAGAAAACATTCTTCCGAAGGTGGTAGCTTCAAGCGGAATCAATGCTTATACCGATAAAAAAGTCTTAGGCAAGGAAATTCCTATCTCCGGAATAGCCGGAGATCAACAAGCGGCACTCTTTGGCCAGACTTGCTTTAATCCCGGCGATGTTAAAAACACATATGGAACAGGCTGTTTCTTATTGATGAACACGGGAACTGAACCTAAACCCTCAAAAAATGGCTTGTTGACAACGATTGCTTGGGGTATTGATGGTAAGATTGAATATGCGCTTGAAGGTTCTATCTTCGTAGCAGGAAGTGCAATACAGTGGCTGAGAGATGGATTAGAGATTATCAATTCAGCGGATGAAACTGAAGAAATGGCCAGAAAAGCCAAAGGTAATTTGGGAGTTTATTTCGTTCCTGCCTTTGTTGGACTGGGAACACCTTATTGGGAAGAGGACGCCAGAGGAAGTTTCTTTGGACTTACAAGAGGCGTCACAAAGAATCATATTGTCCGTTCCGCTCTTGAAGCCATCGCTTATCAAACAAAAGATGTCGTAGAATTGATGCAAAAAGAAGCCAATATTAGGCTTTGTGATTTAAAAGTTGATGGTGGAGCTGCCAAAAATAATTTCTTGTTGGAGTTTCAGTCAGATATACTGAACTGCAATATTTACCGTCCAAAAATAAATGAGACGACAGCTTTGGGAGCTTGTTATCTGGCTGGTATCGGGATTGGCCTATGGGATAAATCAACCATCAAGAACAAATGGGTGGTGGATAAAGCCTTCCATCCGGAAATGACAGAAAAGAAACGCCAAGAATTATATTACAATTGGCAAAGAGCGTTAAAAGCATGCGTTGCATTTGCCGATAAATTGAATTATTAAGGAGCAAAAACATGATTAATAGCGAAAAATTCACGAAATTTAACGAAAAGAAAAAAAGTGGGGAAAAAAAGGTTCTTATTTCCATACCCTTACTGATAGTTACACTTATTCTTTTTGTTCTTTACAATAACGATGCAAACAACAGTATTTGGTTAGTTTTGATGATTATGGCTGGGATTGTAACTTTGGCAGTCTTTGCCATGGGAATGACTGAATTCATCAAAGTCAAGAAGAATTTTAAAACTGAAGTTTTGCAAGAAATGTTCAAAAACTTGATTCCTGACGTTGAGTATCATCCCGATATGGGTTTATCAGAAAGTGAAGTTTACTCCTCGGAATTTTTGAAACATGCAGACCGATTTCATTCCGAAGACTATATAGCTGGTTCAATTGAAGACGTGAAATTTTACTCGAGTGATTTAAGACTGGAAGAAAGGCATGTACAACACACCAAAAACGGAACAAGAGTATATTATGTCACATATTTCCTTGGCCGCGTATTTCGTTTTGATTTCAACAAGGAATTCACCGGTAATTTACAGGTTTTGGAAACAGGATCACCTTATAGTCGAAGAAAATTTGAAAAAGTGAAAATGGAATCGATTGACTTCAACAAGAAATTCAAGATTTTCGCAGAAGAAGAAATTACTGCCTTTTACATCTTGACCCCAGATATCATGGAAGCTATTTTTAATTTGGAACAAAGAAACCCTGGACGAATCAGTATGTCTTTCTTGGGTGACCATTTATATGTAGCCATAAACAATAACCGTGACACTTTTGAATTAAAGATGTTCAGAAATGTCGATGAGTCAGTTATTGAAGAATTCAAACAAGACTTATTAGTTATTAAAGATTTCATTGTGTCTTTAAAACTTAATAATAAATTATTCAAGAAAAATTAGGAGGATTTATATGTTTAACATTTTCGCAGCAATTGGACCTTTAGGAATTACACTAATTATTATCGCCGCTTTAGTGCTCATCATCGTTTTTTGGTATATTGGCGTCATGAACCGTTTGCGTCAATTGGAACTGAAGGTGCATGAAGCAGAATCAGGAATTGACGTTGCCTTGACAAAACGTTTTGACATGCTTACAAAGATGTTGCAAACAACTAAGGGATATGCAAAACATGAAGCAGAAACCTTGGAAAACGTAGTTAAATGGCGTTCAGGCATTCCAAAAGAAGCAACTCTCAAAGATAAGGAAGAATTTTTCAATCAACTCAACACTGTTGCTCAAGGCATAAATGTCGTTGTTGAAAAATACCCTGACTTGAAGGCTAACACTGTGTTCATGGAACTGCAATCTGCAGTAGCTAATACTGAAGAACATCTTCAAGCAGCTAGAAGACTCTACAATGCCAACGTGACCACAATCAACACCATTATCGTTACCTTCCCGCAAAGTATTGTTGCCAACATGATAAAAATGGAGAAGAAACCTTATTTTGAAGCAGAAGAACAAAAACGCCAAGATGTTCAGTTTGATTTTTAAAAAAAACTGAATATCGTAATTTTTTCAACAATCTAAAAGCTAAGGACAAGTATTTGCTTACTTGTCTTTTCTTTTTATAAAAAATGATGTAATTTGCTTAATTTTGATTGATTCAGGTCAAAAGACTATGACTAGGTAAGTCATAAAAACATTGATATAATCTTCTTTAAAAGGAGGAAGATATGAATCAAGTAATTCTAGTCGGCAGATTGGTCAGTGACCCCGAACTTCATGTACTGGACAATGGCATGAAGGTTTCAACAATCAACTTGGCAGTAAAAAGAAGTTTTAAAAGTGGTGAAAATAATCAGTATGAAACAGACTTTTTTAAGTGTACTTTATGGAGTGGTATAGCTGAAGCGACAGTAAGTTATTGTCGAAAGGGCTATACGGTGGGAATTAAAGCAAGGTTGCAACAAAAGAATTATTTTCAAGATGACAAAATACTTTTTTCTTATCCGGAGATAATTGTCGAAAAAATCAGCTTCATCAATAAAAACGCGAATGAAAATGAATAAGTGCCGATGGGTACTTATTTTTTTGTTTTGAGTTGGTATATTCGAAAAATATGGTATAATTTTTAGTAGAATATACTTGGTGGGAGGAACCACAACTTTTACAGGAATTTGATAGTTGTGAGTAATAATTATATATGAAACAATACCTAGATTTTCTACAACATATCCTAAATAAGGGGGAGGAAAAGCCTGATCGCACCAATACAGGCATTATTTCCACTTTTGGCTATCAGATGCGTTTTGACCTAAGAGATGGCTTTCCACTATTGACGACGAAAAGAGTGCATTTTAAATCAGTTGTCCATGAACTTTTATGGTTCATAAAAGGCGATACCAACATAAAATACCTTGTTGATAACGATGTAAGAATTTGGAATGAGTGGCCATACCAAAATTTCAAGAATCATGAAGATTACAACGGTGAAACTCAGGATGAATTTGTGGCTAGAATTAAAAGTGATGGAGATTTCGCAGAAAAACATGGAAAACTTGGACCGGTTTATGGAAAACAATGGCGTGATTTCAATGGTTTTGATCAATTGGCAAAAACAATTGAAAACATAAAAAACAATCCCGAGAGCCGAAGATTGATTATAAGTTCCTGGAACCCTCCACAAATAAAGGATATGGCACTTCCGCCTTGTCATATGATGTTTCAGTTTTATGTCTCCGGAAACAAACTATCCTTGCAAATGTATCAAAGAAGTGCCGATGCATTTTTGGGAGTACCATTCAACATTGCCTCTTATGCTCTATTATTGGCACTTGTTGCTAAAGTAACCGGACTAGAGGCTTGTGAATTTGTTCATACCATTGGTGATGCTCATATCTATCTAAATCACCTGGAGCAAGTTAAAACTCAACTTGCAAGAGAACCGAGACAATTACCTAAATTAAAGATTGTCAATAGAATTAATATAGAAGATTTTACTTATGAGGATATCGTTTTAGAAAATTATAACCCTCATCCCACTATAAAAGGAAAGGTAGCCGTATAATAATGATTAGCATGATTTTTGCCATAGACCCTACCGGCCTTATCGGAAAAAACAATGATTTGCCTTGGAATTATCCAGAAGATTTGCAATACTTTAAATATGTAACTTTAAACAAAACGGTTTTGATGGGAGTTACAACGTTTGAATCGATTGTTACCCGCCTTAATAAACCGCTACCAAATCGCAAGTCAATAGTCGCTTCACTCAATGATTTCTCATATCCAGGAGTTGAAGTCATCAGTGATTTGATTGGTTTCTTGAAAAAACCACATGAAGAAGAAATCTTTGTAATTGGCGGAAAAACAATTTATGAGTTGGCTTTTCCATATGCTGACAGACTGTATATAACTCATATTAAGAAAGTGTATGAAGGCGACACTTATTTAGATTTGGATTTGTCTGATTTTAAATTGATCAAATCCGATGATAATGAGGAATTGACCTTTGCCGTCTATGAAAGGGTAAGATAGGATGTTTTTATTGTTGCAAGTGATAGTATCTTTATCACTCGGGCTAATTTACTATTATCATCTAAATTTCGCCACTGAATTGATGGTGATTTTTAAGGTGATTTTACTGTTTATTGGCGTTAATATCGGAATGATCATAATAATTTTACTGATGTTTCTCATCTTTGTTTATGCGACGGAAAAAACCTCAAAAACAGCTATGTGGAAACATAAGATTTATCATCATTTCAATGTTTACATTTTCAATGTTCTTTACCGAGTAAAACCAATAATTATTGGTAAGGAAAACCTGCCAACAGACAATAATTTCGTTGTTTATTCAAATCATATTGAATACACTGACCCATTATACATCAAGCAAGCTTATCATAATTTCCCGCTGGCGTTTGTTTCAAAAGAAGAGTTATTCAAATATCCATTTATGCGTAACGTTTTAAGGGGTACTGGATGTATCAGACTTTCTAGAAAAGCGGGAGACAGACAAGCGCTACAAGCGGTTCTTGAAGCGATAAATAGTGTAAAAAATGGCCAACCTATGGGGATTTTCCCTGAAGGTACCAGAAGTCACAGCAATACCATGCAAGAATTCAAAAGTGGCTCATTCAAGATTGCTCAAAAAGCTCAAGCCGATATCTCACCAATAGTTCTATGCAATATGCATAAAACTATTGATATTTTTAAATTTTTTAAAGCGAAAGTTTACTTGAGAATATTACCACTGATAAAATATGAAGAATATAAAGACATGGATACGAATCAGTTAAGCAATTTTGTCTTTGACAAAATCAACGATCAACTTTGTACTTTGAAAGAGATTAATTAGTAGGAGCAGATATGTTATTTACACTTTTTTGGACATTTTTTAAAATTGGATTATTTACGTTTGGCGGGGGATATGCAATGATCCCTTTTATTCATTCATACGCTGTAGAAAAGTTCAAATGGATTAGTGACGATGAGTTTCTAGATATCATCGCCATTGCTGAGTCAACCCCTGGGCCGATTGCGATTAATTCTGCAACTTACATAGGATACAAGGTTAACGGTGTGAAAGGATCGGCATTTGCAACATTGGGTGTGGTCTTGCCATCAGTCATCATTATTACACTCATTGCGATGTTCTTTATGCAATTTAGAGATAATCAATATGTTGAATTTGCTTTTCAAGGTATAAGAATAGGTGTTGCTGTTTTAGTATTGAATGCAGCTATAAGAATGTATAAAAAACTGGAAAAGACACCTCTAGCATATGTCATGATGATTATCGCCTTGCTCATTATTCTTTTTGATATTCTACCGGTAATATTATTAATTGCCATTGGCGGTATTGTCGGCATTGTCAATCAATTGATAAAATTGCGAGGTGAGACCAAATGAGTGTCAAATTACTGTTTGAACTATTCATAACTTTCTTTAAAATCGGTCTATTCACCTTTGGCGGTGGCTATGCCATGATTCCATTAATGAGTGATGAAGTGGTTAGTAAAGGCTGG
>JAVEWC010000024.1:10693-12279 GCA_034004745.1 Candidatus Izemoplasmatales bacterium
TTTTTGGATGCTTTATTCAGTTTCTTTACTATGTTTGGTGAAGAATTGGTTGTTATTGCCGTATTGGGATTAATATACTGGTCAATAGATAAGAAAGTAGGAGAAAGGTTGGGTATCACAGTATTTATTTCACTTGGGTTAAATAGTGTTCTTAAATTTATTTTCATGCGTCCCAGACCGTTTATGGTCGATGATACGATAGTGAATTTAAGGCCTGAGACTTCAGGTGGGTATTCAATGCCGAGTGGACATGCACAATCAGCTTCAACTGTCTTCTTTGGTGCTTATCAGTTTTTAAAGAAGAAATTTATTCTAATTATAGCAATTATAATCACTGTACTTGTTTCATTGAGTAGAATGTACATAGGTGTTCATTATCTAACTGATGTACTAGTGGGTAGTTTGTTGGGAATACTGATTACTTACTTTCTTTACAAATGGTTGAGCAAAAAAGAAGATTTGACTTTGATCTATAATATTATTCTCTATCTATCAATCGGTGTTTTGTCGGCTATTATGGTTTATAATTTAATTACATTGAATCAATCAACATTTGATTCACAACTTTTCTATTTTAACACTGAAGCCTTGGCTAAAATGCTAGGAACACTAGTAGGTTTCGTAATAGGAGTTAAAATAGAAAATAAATACGTGAGATTCGAGAATCACAAGAACATAACCAAGAATATTTTAAGGTTCGCTTTGGGTATTGCGGTTGTAATGGCTGTTAGACTCGGACTTAAAGAAATTTTTCATTTGATCGTAAATCCTGAAAATTTAGTTGATGATCAAATTTTTCAAAGTGTTACGGCTAGTTTACTTGATTTTCTCAGGTATGTTATAATAGTAGTTACAGGAATAGGGATATATCCAATATTATTTAAGAAAATTAGTATTTAAGGAGTTTTAGGATGAATATAGTAAATAACACTATGTATGATAAGGATTTAATCCTTAGGTACAATAAGTTTTATGCAAAAAGTTATATGATTAAGAATTTTATTGTCATCACAGTTATTTCTTTAGGTTTCGCTACTTACATGGCGATTGAGGAACAATGGTCATATGCAGCTCTTTTATTGGGAATATTACTGGTATACTACGTCTTAACTTTAGGTATGCAGAAATTAACTACAGCAAAAATGCTCAAGCGTTCGCCTTTAGTTGATAATCCCATGTTACAAACATACGTTTTTAAAGAAGAAGAATTCATAGTAACCAATGTTAAGAGCAGTAGTGTTCTTTACACAACGGTGCAATCGGTTAAAAAAGCTCCAGATTTCTTCATGATTCAAACAAATGATAGAAAGACATACATAGTCGATTTTAAAGGTTTTGACAATCCAGAAGATAAAGTTGAGTTGGCAAACTTCTTTAATACGAAATTTAGAGCCAACATTAAACTATAAAGCTATTAACCAGGTGGTCTGTAAAGACCACTTTTTTTATTTTTGATATTTTTTCATTTGATATTGAATAATTATACCATCTGGTATATACTAGTTGGTATAGAGGGGTTGAAGTTTATGAAATATTCAGACAAAACAGCTATTTTATTAGAAAATCCCGATTTATTCAATGCTACA
>JAVEWC010000151.1:0-2681 GCA_034004745.1 Candidatus Izemoplasmatales bacterium
ATTAAATCTGAAGTGAATAATAATCCAAGTGTTCCAAAAATTGATGCAGCTGCATTCCAAAATAAAACAAAACTATTAGCGATTCCACCAAAGAAACTGAACTTGGTGGTTCCACCTATACCAATTCTGGAATTGAAGAATTCCGCATTCATTGCGTCTAAAACTTCTTCGCCATAAACAACATATTCAAAATCATAATTGCTGCCACTGCCCAAAACTTGACCTACTTCTACTATATCTCCATCTTCTATATAAAGAGTTTCTTCAGCGTCTAAGATATATTGATAAGCAATTGCTTCACCCTCTTCAATCGGAACAATATGGATGTGATACTTACCTTCAACAAGATCAATGCTTATTACTTCTCCTTTTACACTGGATTTATATTGGCGAAAAACGGTGATTTTGAAAAGGTCTTCTTTATCTATCGAACCTGCTTTATTAGCATCGGAAAAGGCAATGACATCTTCCCAATTATTCATTTGTTGATCATTGATGGCGATTATCTTATCCCCAGCAACAAGTTCTGTAACATTATAAAGCGGTCTATCTATGATTAACTCAGCATTTTGAGCAGAACCGGAAAAACCTAAACCAATGAAATTCAAGATTGGATAAATAGTAGGTAATGTAACTAACTCACCATTTCTTTCCACGACGATATCATAACCATCGATAGTTTTACCCAATTCGCTGGAGATTGAATTAAGTTCTCCGCTCCAGCTTGAAATTTCAACTCCATTGATTGATACAATCTTGTCATCAGGTAAGATGACTTCATATGCAGGCGATCCTGGGCTGACTTCACCGATAATGGTGCTATCTGTGTTAGGAACACCAGAAACCAAAGCGATGATAAGGAAAAAGAAAAAAGCTAAAACGAAATTCATCATCGGTCCACCAAATATTGTCAAGAATCTTTGCCATTTGGTTTTTCCTGTATAACTTCTTGATGAAGGAGTTATTTGCATTTCCTTCTTGTCAAAAACATAAAAAGCATCGTCTTTTACCTTATATTCATTGATATATAGAGCATTGTCAGTTCTTAGATCCATACTTTCTACAGTGACTGCCAATAAATCACGATAGTTTGGGTTATTGCGATTAAGAATGATTTTTTCTACAACACCATCTTCATTGAATCCCAAACGAATTTCTTGACCAATCTTTACCAGTTCTTCTTCCAATTCTTCACCAGACATCGCGACAAATCCCCCAAAAGGTATCGCTCTGATGGAATAGGTAGTTTCTCCTTTTTTGGTACTCCATAGTTTTGGGCCCATACCAAAGGAAAATTCATGACAAAGAATGCCAGCTTTTTTAGCAAAGTAAAGATGGCCTAATTCATGTATACAAATAACTAAAGAAAGAACCAAGAGAAAAATCAAGATGTTTCCTAAGGTAGATATAAAACTTAAAGTAATTAACATTATTGTTTGCTCCTTAATATTGTTGATAAATTCTATCCTTGATCTCTTTATCTATCGCGTAAATTTCATCAATTGTCGGATTAGAAATTATCTTATGTGAATCTATTTCTTTTTTAATGATTGTTTCAATGTCCAAGAATGATATTTTTTCTTCCAAAAAAAGTTTAACTGCGACTTCATTGGCTGAGTTTAAAACCGTTCTTAAACTTCCGCCTTTTTTAAAAGCTTCAATTGCATACCCTAGACAAGGATAGCGATTGATGTCTAGCGGTGAAAAATGGAGATTGTTAAGTCGCATCAAATCGAACTTGTTGGCTATTGACGGCTTTCTTTTTGGATAATACATCGCATAATGAATTGGCAAGCGCATATCATGATCGGCAATCTGCGCCATAACCGATCCGTCATTGAACTCGACCATTGAATGGATAATGCTTTCTTTATGAATGATGGCTTCAACATGATCGATATCGATGTCAAACAGATAGCAAGCTTCTATGATTTCAAAACCTTTATTGATCATCGTTGCCGAATCAATGGTGATTTTGTTACCCATCGACCAGTTAGGGTGATTGAGTGCTTCTTTTACGCTAACTTTTTTAAGTTCATCCCTGGTTAAATCTCGAAAAGCACCACCACTAGCAGTTATAATCAATCTTTTGACCGTTTTTATGTCTTCACCGTTCAATGCCTGCCACAGTGCAGAGTGTTCAGAATCAATCGGATAAAGTTTTGCGCTGGAATTTTTCAAAGCCTCTTTAATTAAATGACCACCGACAACCAAAGTTTCCTTGTTTGCCAACAAAACGTCTCTGTCATTCTTAATGGCTGCCAAAGTTGGTTTTAGTCCTACCATTCCCACTAAAGCATTGATTAATGTAATCTCTTTGTCCGGGTTAAATATTGCCAACTTGGTCAAACCTTCTTCTCCCAAAAAAATGGTTGTTTTGGGAAAAAGTGATTCCAATACTTCTTTTTGCATTTCATCCTTGACTGCTATAACGTCTGGATGGAATTCTTCAATAATTTTGATAAGCGATTTCAAGTTATCGTTGGCACTGGCACCCTTAAGGATAAAGTCATGCGGATTAGCCCGGATTATTTCCAATGTTTGTTGGCCAATTGAGCCCGTAGCTCCCAATAAATATATTTCTTTCATCAGGACACCATTACCAAGATCATCAAGAATATCGCAATAAACATGCTGGAATCAAAACGATCCAAAATCCCACCGTGCCCAGGAAAAATCTG
>JAVEWC010000152.1:0-2676 GCA_034004745.1 Candidatus Izemoplasmatales bacterium
ACCTTCCAAAATCCTGATACCGGAAGATTGGAAAATCGAATTATCTATCAGGAAACAATCTTTACCACAATGCCAGTTCCAGCTTAAAATATTGAGAAAGTAAGAGGAATATAATATGAAATTTAAGGACAGATCACCAAAAGGAAAAAGAAGTATAATCATTGTTATCGCCATCGTGTTTGTACTATTATTGGTTAGCATTTTAGGACCAATTATCTTTCCAAACACTCTTTTCAGCAATATAATTGAAAACTCAGTAGGAAAGTTCTTCAATTTATTCAACTTCTTCAAGAATAATTATGTCATTATCATAGAAACATTGGCCATTATCTTTTTTATGTGGTTGATTGATAAGGTTTTGTTGCTATTGGTCAGTTTATTGAAGATCAAGACCTTGAGAGGAACAACCATAGCCAACTTAGTCAATTCGACAATCAAGTATTTGGTTTTTCTGATTGCTGTATTCTTGATTTTGAGCGCTTGGGGCGTACAGACTCCGACGTTACTTGCAGGTGCCGGTATTATCGGTTTAGCTATCAGCTTTGGTGCCCAAAGCTTGATTGAAGATATTTTCAGCGGTCTTTTCATCATATTTGAAAAACAATTTTCGGTTGGCGATATCATCCAGATTGGTGATTTCAGAGGCGTTGTAAAAGAGATTTCCTTGCGAGTAACCAAATTCGAAGATGTCAATGGCGATATCAAGATCATCAACAACTCCGATATTCGTGGTGCTATCAACACGACCGCTTCGCTCTCAAAATCATCCTGTGAAATATCCATCAACTATAGTGAGGATTTGGAAAAAGTTGAAAGAATCATCCATGAAAACCTTTCTGATATTAAAACCAAAATTCCAAAAATAGTTGAAGGACCATATTACCTTGGCGTTCAATCTTTAGCAGATTCCTCTGTAGTCTTAAAATTGATGGCTTTGGTAAATGAAAGTGATCGTTTCAGTGTTTCTAGGCAACTTAACCGAGAGATGAAATTGCTTTTTGATCGCAACAATATCGGTATTCCATTCCCTCAATTGGTAGTTCACGAAGGTAAAAAAGACGACAAATAAGAAAAATCTCAAATTTTAAGACAGGCACTTCCAAAGAATTACTTTTGGAAGTGCTTTTTTATAAAAAATCTTGATTTGATAGAAAAAAAACATCGATTTTTTAATCATTTATGATATTATATTTAATAATGGGAGTGATAATATGAAAAAGTTGGTTGGCAATTTAATGTATGGACAATCTGGTGGTCCGACTTCTGTAATTAACTCCAGTGCTTACGGTGTCATCACCGAAGCCAAGAGACAAAGCGAATTCATCAAGGATGTCTATGTGATGAAGCATGGAATTGAAGGCGCTTTAAACGAAGATTTGATTCTCATAGGTCCTGATAATGAAGATCAAGTGGAACTGTTAAAATATACCCCTGGCTCTGCCTTTGGTTCTGTAAGACATAAATTACCAGATTTCCGGGAAGACGATTCCAAATATGTAAGATTACTTTATATCTTCAGAAAATACAATATCCGTTATTTTCTTTATAACGGTGGCAATGATTCGATGGACACCTGTTCGAAAATAGCTGAGTATATGGATACAATAGATTATGACGTGAGAATAATCGGAATTCCTAAGACGATTGACAATGATTTGCCTTTCACTGACCATACCCCTGGGTTTGGCAGTGCTGCTAAATTCATTTCTAATACGATAATGGAAATCTATTATGACATGTTGGCTTATCCAAAGGGTAAAGTTACGATTGTGGAAATCATGGGTCGTCATGCCGGCTGGTTGACAGCTTCAAGTGCTTTGGCTAATTTAAATGGTTTTGGTCCAGATTTGATTTATCTGCCGGAAGTGCCTTTCTCGGTTGAAAAATTCAAAGAAGATGTTAAAGAAATCTATCAAAAGAAAAAACAATGTTTGGTGGCTGTCTCAGAAGGTGTAACGAATGAAGAAGGGGTATTCCTTTCATCAAGCTCGGGACTTAAAGACGCATTCGGTCATTTTCAATTAGGTGGCGTAGCTTCCAAGTTGGCGCAGACTGTCTCCAATGATCTGGGGATATCATCCAGATCAGTTGAGTTTGGTTCAACCCAAAGAGCCGCTAGTCATATCCAAAGCTTGACTGATGTCAATGAAGCTATAGGTGTTGGTGAAGAAGCAGTAAAAGGTTTAGTCAATGGTCGGAATAAAGTGATGGTCGTCATCAGAAGAACTTCGGAAGAACCATATGAAATAGATTATGGTTTTTACGACTTAAGAGCTTGTGCAAACGTGGAAAAGAAAGTTCCTCAAGCAATGATAAACAAAGAAGGAAATGGCGTAACAAAGGCTTTTATCGATTATGCTCTTCCTTTGATTCAAGGGGAGAACAATAATCCTTATGAAAATGGTCTACAAAAATTTGCGAAATTTAAATAATGCCTGTTAAAGGCATTATCTCATGCGGCTGTGGCGGAACGGTAGACGCGCTACTTTGAGGGGGTAGTATCCGTAAGGGTGTGTGAGTTCAAATCTCATCAGCCGCACCATATTGAAATGAAATAGCTTCCAAAAGTTGGAGATATGGTATAATAACCATACCACTCTGATGAAGGGAGCTTTTTTATTTTATGAGATTGACACTAGAGCAGAAAATGAAGATGTGTGAAGAGCATGTTATAAA
>JAVEWC010000153.1:0-2671 GCA_034004745.1 Candidatus Izemoplasmatales bacterium
CCAAAAAAATCAATTTGATTAATGCCCGCCATCCCCTAATTCCCAAAGAAGTAGTGGTAGGCAATAACATTAGTTTCCATGATTATCATCATATCATTATCACTGGACCGAATACAGGCGGTAAAACAGTTGCTTTAAAAACGCTTGGTTTATTGAGCATCATGGTCCAATCCGGAATGTTGATTCCGGTCAATGAAAACAGCGAAACAGTATGTTTTAATAATATTTTTGCGGATATTGGCGATGAGCAATCAATTGAACAATCCTTATCGACTTTCAGTTCTCATATAGGAAATATCATTCGCATCATCAAAAAATGTGATGATGATTCTTTGGTTTTGCTAGATGAGATTGGTTCGGGAACAGATCCTAAAGAAGGAGCTTCTTTAGCCATCTCCATCATTGAATTTCTTCGTAGAAAAAAGCTTTATTCCATGATAACGACTCATTATCCGGAGTTAAAGACCTATGCTTATGATTTGGATAACACTGTCAACGCTTCGGTCGAATTTGACATAGAAACATTGAAACCGACATATAGGCTTAAAATCGGCGTTCCCGGAACCTCAAATGCCATCATGATTGCAAGAAGACTGGGACTTATGGAAGAAATATGTCAAAAAGCAGAGAATATTTCCCTGTCTTTTGCTACAGATGTCTCTAAATTGATAGCGAAGCTTGACCGTCAAAGTATTGAACTCGATAACGAACTATCGGAACTTAAGGAAAGAAACCATAAACTCGAAGAGGAAAAACAGAAGTACATTAGCCTTCAATCTCAAGAAAAAATAAGACAAAATCAGGTTTTGAGAGAGTTTGAAATCACCCAGAAAACGAAGCAAGAAGAATATACTAAAAAAGCAGAAAATCTTATCAAGGAACTTGATGAACTTAAAAAAACAGCAATTTTTAAGGAACATGAACTTGCCAGTCTAAAAAAAGATGCAAAAGATGTTTTTTATCAAAAAACTGCATATAAAAAAGTATCCAACCGTGATGTCGCTATTGGCGATACGGTTAAAGTGCTTTCTTATCAAAGAAACGGCATAGTCAATAAAGAACTGAAAAATGGCCAATATGAGGTCATCATGGGCGCATTGACATTAACTTTAAAGAAGGATGAAATCGAATTTGTAACGAAAGATAAGGCTGATGAAGTTATAACCAATCCTACAAGCAATCAAACCGATGTCGTAAGAACAGTAAAAGTTGAACTGGATTTGCATGGAAAACGTTATGAAGAAGCAATGCTTGAACTAGATAAGTTCGTTGATGATTGTTTATTGAATAATCTGGAATTTGCTTATATTATTCATGGTATTGGTACAGGTGCTCTAAAAAAGGGCGTAGAAAGTTATGCCAAAAGAAATCCTCACGTTAAAAGTTATCGTCGCGGAAATGAAGGCGAAGGCGGAGTGGGTGTAACTGTTTTTCAGTTTAGATAGGATAATAATATGAAAAAAATTGAGTTTTTTACCGCAAGATATTGCGGAAAATGCCGAGCTCTTAAAAGAAGACTGATTGATCTCAAGGATTCATTAACAGATGTCGAAATAGTTTTTCGTGATATCGATATCGAAAGAGATTTGGCGAAAATGCAAAAAATTGATGGTGTACCAACACTTATCTACTATTTGGATTCAGAAGAAATCAGAAGAATTTCCGGCTCAATCTACGAGGAAGATATTCTTAAACTTGTCGATAAGGAGATATCTTGATGGATGGTCTTCTAATTATTGACAAACCGAAGGATTTTACCTCTTTTGATGTTGTAGCTGTAGCGAGAAAAACTTTGAAAGTCCAAAAAATTGGACATACCGGTACCCTTGATCCCAATGCGACAGGAATTTTGGTGTTAGCACTCGGTAAAGCCACTAAGTTGATTAAATATTTTACTGAGGACAGAAAAACCTATGAATGTATTTTTTTAATTGGCAGGGCATACGACACAGATGATACTACAGGCAATCTGATTGAAGAATTGGACGCCTCCAAAATATCCGAAAGTCAAGTAATTAATGCTTTGACCTCATTTATCGGCAAAAATCAGCAAGTCCCTCCAGCTTATTCCGCTATTAAAGTACAAGGCAAGAAAATGTATGAATTAGCGAGAAAAAATAAAGAGTTGCCTGAACTTAAGCCAAGAGATATCGAAATATTTGGTATCAGCGATATTCAAGTTTCTAAGGAAGATAAGACAATTATCGTCAAGGCAATTTTTGATGTTTCAAAAGGCACATATATTCGTTCCATTGCCAGGGACTTGGGCACTAAATTAGACAACGCCGGTTGTCTAATGGAATTGAGAAGAACTAAAGTGAATAATTTTACTTTGTCTGACTGTATATCCATGGAAGATTTAAGGAATCATGAGATTAATCCTAAAGATCCTTTTAACTTTTTGGGATTGCCAAAAATAACCGTTTCTGAAACGATTGCCAATGACATTCAGTACGGAAGATTTATCGATATGAAATATTTTTCTGACAAGAGAGATACAATTATCTATAATAGTGCTGGTGAAGTTTTGGCCATATATACTTATGACAGCAACAAAAATACTATGAGAATGTCGGTGAAATGGGCTTGAGAGTTGAATATTTAGATTATTTCGATACTATTAATGAAGAAAACTTAATCCTATGTTTAGGTTTTTTTGACGGTTTGCACA
>JAVEWC010000154.1:0-2663 GCA_034004745.1 Candidatus Izemoplasmatales bacterium
TTGAAGTCAATTAATCTTTATATAAATGAAAATGAATTCATTACTTTTTTAGGACCTTCAGGGTGTGGTAAAACCACACTCCTTAGAATCTTGGCGGGTTTTGAAAAGGCTGATTCTGGAGTGGTGAGATTTGAAGGAGATATAATCGATTTGATTCCACCTCATAAACGACCAATCAATACCGTGTTTCAAAAATATGCGCTTTTTCCGCATATGAATGTTTATGAAAACATTGCTTTTGGTCTGAAGTTAAAGAAAAGACCGAAAGAAGAGATTGAAATAGCTGTAAAGGAAATGTTGAAACTGGTCAAACTCGAAGGCTTTGAAAATAGAGACATCAAAACGCTATCCGGTGGTCAGCAACAACGCGTCGCCATTGCTAGAGCCGTTATCAATAAACCGAAATTGTTATTGCTTGACGAACCTTTGGCAGCTCTTGACTTGAAGTTAAGACAGGATATGCAATATGAATTAAAAGAGATGCAAAGAGCTTTAGGGATTACCTTCGTTTTTGTCACTCATGACCAGGAAGAAGCCTTGACGATGAGCGACACGGTAGTAGTAATGAATGAAGGTGAGATCTTGCAGATTGGCACACCTCAGGATATCTACAACGAACCGAAAAATCGATTCGTGGCATCTTTTATCGGTGAATCGAATATAATGCCGGGAATCATGAAAAAAGACTTCTTGGTCAATTTTGAAGGCCTTGATTTTGAATGTGTCGATTATGGTTTTAAGGACAATGAAGAAATAGAAGTTGTCTTGAGGCCGGAAGACATTGATTTAAAGCCGGGAGATACCGGTCTTAACGGTATTGTGACCGACATTACCTTCAAGGGTGTGCATTATGAGATTATCGTGGATGTTAAAGGGAAAGAATATATCATTCATTCCACTGATATTCAAAGAGTCGGAGAGAGGGTATCTTTATCTTTTGACAAAGAAGATATCCATGTCATGCATAAATGAAGAGTTTAAGGGTTATGATCTGGCCATATGTCATATGGCTAGGGATCATTATCCTCATACCCAGTTTATTCATCATCTTGGCTACGGTTTCATCATTTCATATCTTCAATGATTATACCTTCCGTTTCACTAGCGAATTCATCAGATTTTTAAGTGATCCAATTTTCTTGAATGCTTTCAAGAACAGCATTAAGTACGCTGGGTTGACTACTATGATATGTTTGTTGATTGGTTATCCGGTAGCTTATTTCTTTGCGAATATGAAAAGCAAGAATAAAACCTTGTATATCGCTTTGTTGATCGTTCCCATCTGGTCGAACATGATTGTCAGGATCATCGCCTGGGAAAATGTGTTTAAACCAGTTTCCATCATCAATCTTTTCAATTTGAGTTTTGATTTGATTGGTTATGATGTGGCGATTATCATCGCCATGGTCTCAATGTATCTACCGTTCATGATCTTTCCGATTTATGCCGTTTTGGATAAGATGGATCATAAACTGATCGAAGCGGCCCATGATTTGGGTGCCGGAGATTTTCAAACCTTCTATAAAGTCACTTTTCCGCTTTCTTTGGGCGGAATAGTGAGTGGAATCATCATGACGCTCCTACCGGCAATGACGGCTTTCGCTTTACCGGAAAGAATCGGTGGCGGAAAAGTCATTTTACTCGGAAATCTAATTGAAAAGCAGATTTTCAGGGGTTCTTTCAATATCGCCGCTACAGTATCTTTGGTAGTTATGATTGTTATGCTAGGACTTTTTGCATTGATTGTCCACTTCGATAAGGAAGGTGAGACATTATTATGAAAAAGAACTATTGGAGTTTATCATTTCAAGTCACTCTTACAGTCATTACCTTCGCAATCATTTACTTACCGATATTGGTTATCTTCTTGATGAGCATTCATGGCTCACAATATAATTTTGAGAAGTTTTCTTTTACTTTTAGATGGTACCAGGCAATCTTTACTGACCGCCAACTGGTGGATGCGATATTGGTTACTTTACAAATAGCCGTGTTATCAACACTACTGGCGACTACTTTCGGCACCTTGTTTGCGATTGGTATCCACAGTCTTAGAAAAAAAGGAAGACTGAGGATGATGGTATTGAACAATATGCCGGTTGTCAATCCGGATATTGTTACAGGAATCTTGATGTTCATGATTTTTAGGTTCTTAAGGATCAGTTTCGGGTTTCCGACAATGCTTTTGGCACACGTGTTCTTTTCGATTCCGTTTGTTATTTTAAGCGTATTGCCTAAACTCAAACAACTGGATCCTAATATCTTTGATGCGGCACTTGACTTGGGCGCAACCAAGTTTCAGGCCATCATCAAAGTTATCTTGCCAAGCATCAAGGTCGGCGTCATCGCCGGTGCCTTGATTGCCTTTACGATGAGCATCGATGATTTTATTATCAGTTACTTCATGAAGCAAGGTGAATTTCATAATGTTTCGACCTTGATTTATTCAAGACTTGGCAAAAGACAGATCAGTCCGAACATCTTTGCCTATAACTCTTTGATTGTCTTTTTGACGATAGGCATTATGGTTACCTTCAATCGTTTGAATAGAAATCCAAAAAGAATAATGGAAAGGGAGAAAAAATGAGAAAGAAAATATTAATGACTTTAGTATTATTGGTTTTAAGTTTAGTTTTGGTTGCCTGCAGCAACAAACCAAAACT
>JAVEWC010000025.1:0-12048 GCA_034004745.1 Candidatus Izemoplasmatales bacterium
GGCCAAGAATATTACGGTATGACAAATGTCGGAAAAAGACCAACTTTCAACGATACCAAAATAACTTTGGAAACATTCATCTTTGATTTTTCAAAAGACATATACGATCAAGCTATCGGCATCAAATTCCTGAAATTCATGAGAGATGAGTATTACTTCGAGAACAAAGCCGATTTGATTGAACGAATAAAACAGGATAGATTAGATGTACTCGAACTTATAGAAAAGAGGGGTATAGAGTGAAAAAGATAAGTAAAGGACTTTGGATTACATTAGGCATTGCGGCCGTATTCTTCATGATTTTGATCATTGTCAGTTCCGTGCTGGATTTAGGCGAGAGATTGAGGAGAATTCACGCCTATGTTGAGTATGCCTTCTATGGGGTGGCCGGATTACTGTTTATCATTTTATTCATCAGACCACTATTTTTAATCATTTTCTCACCAACATTTTCGCTTGACGAACTTTTTAGTGAAGAAGAAAATGCGAAAAAGAATTTTTCGATGTACAAAAAAGTTGCCAAGAACCTGCTTGGCGAAGATTACGTGAAAGAAGAAGACAAAACTCTGATTGCAAGTTCGATGAATGATGCTTTACAGTTGAAACAAACATTATCAAGAGTCTTTGATGAAACCATCAAAAAAGAATTGAATCAGATGATAATTTCTCACGCTGAAACTGTCTTTGTTTCAACAGCGATTTCGCAAAACGGCAAACTTGATGCGATAGCAGTGATAACCATTAATTTGAAGTTAATAAAAAATCTGGTTCTTAAATGCGGTTTTAGACCTAGTTATTACTCTTTGGGAAAATTGTCAGTCAATGTTTTATCGACAGCAATTATCGCTGAAACTTTGGAAGATATGAATTTTTCCGATATTTTTCCGTCTACTGGTGCCAATGCTTTGGCAGAAATACCGATACTCAAGACCATAACCGGTTCCTTTGCCCAAGGAATTGGCAATGCCTTGCTGAGTTTAAGAGTTGGTATCATTGCTAGAAATTACCTATTCATGAATATTAAGGGCATGAAGAAAAATCAAATCAGAAAGTTGGCTTTTGGTGAAGCTGTTATATTGTTGCCTCGAGTTTTGGTTGAATCAATGAAGAAGATTCCTTCAAGATTCAAGAGTCTTTTCGAGAAGTGATTTTGAAAGCTAAAAAGTTTGATTTATTGAGTGGTTTTTGTTATAATTGTAAAAGTGAAAAGATTTGGAGGAATTATAAATGATAATTGATAAATTAAGTGGATCACGTGTGCACTTTGAGGTGCATGTAAGCAAAGAACAGTTTGAACATGGACTTGACCATGCATTCGCTATTGAAAATGAAAAAGTAACCATCAAAGGTTTTAGAAAAGGCAAAGCGCCGAGAAGTATCTATGAAGCAAAATACGGTGTGGAATCACTATATGAAGAAGCGATTCAACATGTTTTGCAAGAAACTTATTACAATACCGTAATGGAAAATGAAATTGATGTTGTCGCTCAACCTCAAATCGACCTTGACATCAATAAGGTCAAACGAGGAGAAGATTTCTCTTATAAAGTGACAGTTGCAATTAGACCAGAAATCAAATTAGGCGAATATAAAAACCTGAAAGTTGAATTGTTGCCGGTTGAACCTTCAAAGGCAGAAATTGAAGCTGAAATTGGTCGCAAACTTGAACAGAATGCTGAAATGGTCATCAAAGAGGAAGGCGTTATCGCTAGCGGTGATACCGCTGTATTTGATTTCTCCGGTTCTGTTAACGGTGAAAAATTTGAGGGCGGCACAGCTGAAAACCATGAAATGGTAATCGGTTCTGGCAGTTTCATTCCTGGATTTGAGGATCAAATGATTGGAATGGCTTCAGGCGAAGAAAAAGATGTCATAGTCACTTTCCCAGAAGATTATCAAGAAAAATCTTTAGCTGGCAAAGAAGCTGTATTCGCAGTTAAAATTCATGAAATTAAACAAAGAGTTGTACCAACCCTTGATGAAGACTTTGTCAAAGAATTGAATCTTGACGGTGTTGATACTGTCGAAGCCTATAAACAACATGTTCTTGAAGAGATGAAAGCTTTTAAAGAAAAACAAAATGAAGAACATTTACGTCAAACTGTAATTGCCAAAGCCACTGAAAACGCTGAATTTGATTTACCGGTAGAAATGATCAAAGACGAAGCCAAAACCATGAAAGAAAATACAATGAATCAAATCAAACAATACGGTTTGGATTTCAATATGTATTTACAATACATGGGCAAAACTGAAGAAGAGTTTGAAAAAGAGTTGGAAGAACAAGCTAAAAAAACTCTTTCTGAACAATTTGTAGTTAATGAAATTGCTAAAGCAGAAGGTTTGACAGCTTCAAAAGAAGAAATTGAAAACAAGTACTTGGAAATCGTTGAACAATATAAATCACAAAACGTGACTTTAGAACAAGCCAAAAATGCAATTCCTGAATCTGCAATTGTTGCGGAAATCACTTATAAAAAAGCTTTGGACTTGATCGTATCTTCGGCTAATCAAGTAAAATAGTTAAAAAAACTTAATTAATTTAATAAAAAACCCCTAACATTTTATCAAAAATCAAGTAGTAAAATATTAGGTGTTTTTTCTTATTTATGGTAAAATATGATTGATAATTAAAATTATGATGAGGTGAGTATATGTATAATCCGAATAAGGTATTTTCCGATCACTTACCGGTTATCGCAGTCAGGGGAGTCGTGTTCCTACCTGCATCCGACATCAGGGTCGAGATAGGTCGAGATTTCTCCAAAAATGCAATAACTGAAGCGGAAACCAATCGTGATGGCCACGTATTGCTAGTATTTCAGGAAAATCCTACGATTGAAGAACCTGAGTTTTCTGATTTGGTGGAAGTTGGCATCCTCGCGAGAATAAGTGTAAAGATTAAGTTGCCTAATGGCAATTATAAGATAAAATTTGAACCGATAGCCCGCGTCAGATTGAATGATTTAATCGCCAAAGAACCGTTCTATTTGATTGATTTCACTTCCTTGGTTCTTGTGCAGGACGATCTCAATGAAGAACAAGTCCTACTCAAGATGGTTTCAAAAGAAATCATTGAAAATGCAAAATTCATCTTCCGCGATTCCAAGAAGGTACTGGATACTTTAAATAAAGGCATGACCTCCGAACAATTGTCGGATTTGGTGGCTTCAGAACTGAGAATACCGGAAAACGAAAGAATCAAATATCTTAAAGAGATGTCAATAAATCAAAGACTAAAATATTTATTGGAAGACATCGAAAAAGAAAAAACTTTACAATCAATTGAAAATAAAATCAACGAAAGCGTCAGAAAATCCACTGACCAGAATCAAAAAGAATATTATTTACGGGAAAAAATGCGAGCAATTCAAGAAGAATTAGGCGATTCGAAACAAAGCGATGCTCAAAAATTTCTTGAACAGATAGAAAATTCCGACATGCCTGTAAAAATTAAGGATAAAGCCCTAAAAGAGTTGAAAAGATATGAATATCTTTCGCCAAACTCTAGTGAATCCAATGTTGTCAGAACATATCTGGAAACATTGATATCAATTCCTTGGGCAAAAACCACAAAAGATGAAGAAGACATCAATGTGGCTATTCAAAAGCTTGAAAATGCGCATTTTGGTTTGGAAAAAGTCAAAGAAAGAATCATTGAATATCTATCCGTAAAGATGCTGACAGGGAAAAACCCACAGACAATCCTTTGTTTGAGTGGCCCTCCAGGAGTAGGTAAAACCTCCTTGGCCAAATCTATCGCTAATGCTCTTAATAGAGAGTTCGTCAAAACCAGTTTGGGCGGCGTGCATGATGAAGCAGAAATCAGAGGCCATAGAAGAACCTATGTTGGCGCACTGCCTGGTAGAATCATCAATGGCATGATCAAAGCCAAGGTAGTCAATCCTGTCTTCTTGATTGATGAAATTGACAAATTGGCGATGACTGATAGAAGTGATCCGGCTTCAGCACTTTTGGAAGTTTTAGACCCAGAACAGAATCAATTCTTCAGCGATCATTATGTCGAAGAAGATTATGATCTTTCCCAAGTCTTATTTATAACAACCGCAAACTATCTACAAAACATTCCTGAACCATTAAGGGACAGAATGGAAGTCATTGAATTAAGTTCGTATACGGAAATTGAAAAGTTTTATATTGCAAAACAATTTCTAGTTGAAAAACAAATTAAGAGTCATGGTTTGGAAACCAAAAAACTGACAATCACTGACGCGGCAATCAAGATTATCATCCGCGATTATACTCGGGAAGCCGGAGTCAGACAACTGGAAAGATTGATTGGTTCAATCGTCAGAAAAGCCATCAAGCAAATCCTAACCAAAAATCTTGACAATATAACCATCAAACAGGATAATCTCAACAAATATCTCGGTAAACCGCTGTTCAAGAACAATCAAGTCCTGAAATCCGACATGGTTGGAGTAGTCACCGGTTTAGCATATACCATGGCAGGTGGCGACACTTTGGAAGTTGAAGCTACTTATTACGAAGGCAAAAACAACCTGGTCTTGACCGGAAACCTTGGTGACGTCATGAAAGAGTCGGCTATGGCCGCTTTATCGTATGTGAAAAGCAATGCCGGCAAACTCGGCATAAACCAGGAAATATTGGATAAGAACGATTTTCATATCCACGTGCCCGAAGGCGCTATTCCTAAAGATGGTCCTTCAGCTGGTGTGACTATTGCCACTGCCCTGATATCGGTAATGACCAATAGAAAAGTCAATCGCCTCGTTGGCATGACCGGTGAGATAACTTTAAACGGCCGTGTATTGCCAATCGGCGGATTAAAGGAAAAATCCATTGCAGCCGCACGAACCGGCCTCAAGGAAATCATCATTCCTGAAGGCAATGAAAAAGACGTGGAAGACATCCCTAAAGAAGTTCAAGACGTTTTAAAGATTCATTACGCGAAAACAATTGATGATGTTATAAAAATTGCATTGCTCGACTAAGCTATCATCTATGATAGCTTTTTTGGCTTTAAACGCTTAATATAGAGGACATATGAAGAATTTAAAAAGACCCTTGGTTTACATATTGGGATTAAGTATCCTCGGTTTCAGTGTTGCACTTTTTCAAAAATCAAATTTGGGAATGGGCTCATGGGATGCATTGAATCGTAATTTTTATGAAGGTATTCCGATTGATTATCGATATTTAACACCAATCATGGCTATGTTATTGATAAGTTTAGCCTATTTGATTGAAAAGAAAAAACCGGATTTAATGATGCTTTTTCCACTTGTTATCAGTTTTTATATTGGCTTGGTAATCGATTTGCTGCTACTGGTAGTTCCTGATGTGACCCAGATGCATCTTTTAATAAACATAGCCTATGTTTTCATCGCTCTTTCTTTTGTGGCAATAGGCTTGAATATGATAGTTTTATGCAATTATCCACTGCCTGCACTTGACCAATTTTGCCTGGCAATATCACACAAACTAAAAATTACTTTTGGTAAAGGGAAATTGATAGGCGAAGCTTTGGCTTTGGTAGCGGCAATAGTGGTTGGATTGCTCTTTTCTCATGAAGAATCATACTTTTTTATCGGCCCAAACACTTTTATCGCATTGGTTTTTATCGGTATATTTGTTGACTTTTTTCAAAAACCGATACAAAAAATTTTAGGAGACATGAATGATTATCGAAATTTACGCTGATAACCTCAGCAAAGAAGATATAACAACCAAGACTAGACGCTCGGCTCGAGCGTTGGTTCTTGCTGACGAAAAGTTATTGTTGTTGTACGCAAGAAAAATTGACGTATACATGAGTCCCGGCGGAGGTATAGAACCCGGAGAAACTCCCGAGCAAGCTGTCTTAAGGGAGCTTTTGGAAGAAACCGGATACAAAGGTGAAATAATTCGAAAAACACTGGTGATAAAAGAATATTTTCCGGACGAAAACTGGGAAACCCATTATTTTTTAGTCAAAGCGGATTTGAACAAAAAGTTAGACCGTAATTTCACTGAAGAAGAAATCAGTCAGGACATAACGGAACATTGGATAAGCGTCAGTGAAGCCTTAACTTTATTTGATTCACATGATTCTGCCTTTCCTCATGCCGACAACATCCAGCAAAGGGAGTTTATCGCCATCATCAATTCATTGTAACCAAAGGAGCATCTATGCTTGTAAATGCGAACGCTGTTATCAATTATAATCGCTGTCGCCGTTTTGCGGCTTTGAACGATCCGTTTACAGCTTTATATCTCAACAAGGAAATGTCGCAAGAAAATGCTGTTTTTCGCGATATTTTGTTGAGCCATCTATATAGTCCCCAAAAAGAGATTAGAAAAAACATCAATTTAACCTATGAATTTGAACACGAAATTACTTTATCGGAAAACTATGATTTTCTCGTCGATGATAATATCATATATTGTCTGACACCTTACACTTCAACAGATTTTCTTGAGTTGAAATTCAAGGAAGGACAGGATAAAGTTGCGATTTTTCAACCAAATCCATCAGGAGTGTTTGAACCGGTAATACCCAAAACCACAAACAGGAATCTTGAAGAAAAACTGGATAAATTATACTCAACTTACGAGAGTTTGGGACGAATTGTCTTTAGTTATGCCTTGAAATATTTCATTCTAAAAAAGGTTTATCCACAAAAGAATTATCGTCTTTATTTTGTGTTTCTTAACTCGGAGTATAGGTATGACGGTATTTCATACAGTGAAAAACTTTATCATCTCTTTGATTTTTCCCAACTTGAAAAAATCGATGAAATTGTCGAAATTGCCTTGTTCAGAATGATCAATCATCTTGAGTTAAACGATTTTACACCTTGCATCCTTGAAAAAAAGGCTTGTAGCAAGGGAAAACCAAACGCATGCAAGTTTATTGATTTTTGCTATTCGCATTTACCGGAAAACACATCAATACTTGATTATTTTAATTCGCATTTGGGTTTCATCGAAACTACAGAAGAAGGCAATGTTCATCATGATACCTATGATCTTTTAAATGAAGGTTATGTCTCCATGCAAGATTTGCCAATATCCTGGTTGAAAGATCAAAATAATTTGATGCAGAGATATTGTTGTGATAATTCAATTCTGTTTTTACATGCAAAGAAACTTGAATTAGGTTTCAATCAATTGAAGTATCCGCTATATTATCTTGATTTTGAGGCCAATCCGCAGGCAATACCCAAATATCGTGGCGAAAGCCCTTATTCACAATCGGTTTTTCAATATTCAATTCATATTCAAAATCATCCGAATCATGAATTCAAAATTGATGAAAATCATTTTGAATTCTTGGCCAATCCTCTAAAGGATGAAAGAAAGTTACTGCTGGAAAATTTAATCCGCATTTTAAACCAAAGCGATTCTTCCATTGTCGTTTACAATAAAACCTTTGAAAAAACAAGATTTGAAGAATTGAAATTGATGTTTCCCGAATATCAAAAAGACATAAATAAAATCATCAATCGCTTGTTTGATTTATTGGATATTATCAAAACCAATAAAACTCTATATCAAAGAATAGGTTATGAAGGTGCCGACCTAGAAGTCTATAATCTCTATCATCCTGATTTGGGCGGGTCGTACTCTTTAAAGCAAGTGATAAAACTATTTAAGAAAGACGCTTATGAAACCCTCTTGATCAATGATGGCATCAAAGCTTACAAAGCCTTTCAAGGCATGTCAGAATTGACCAAGGTTGAAACTGATGAAAGAAGGAAAAATCTATTGCTTTATTGTCGTCAGGACACCTACTCAATGTATCAGATCGTACAAGGATTGAAAGAATTGATTGATAAGAAAAGCAAGTAAAAAATTCTTGCTAAAATAAATAAGCTATGATATAATACTTTGTGCGCCTAAGACGGGATATAAGCGACACTCCGACGCTTTAATTCGGTTTTATGGTAAGTAACTTATAAAGGAGGAAAATACTATGGCATTGACCAAAGAAAGAATCAAAGAGATCGTTGTTGAAAACCAATTGAAAGAAGGGGACACGGGTTCTCCAGAAATTCAAATTGCTCTGCTTTCAGAAGAAATCAATCTTTTGAATGAACATTTGAAGGTTCATAAACACGATCATCATTCCCGTAGAGGCTTATTGATGAAGGTTGGTAAACGTAGAAGTTTATTAAACTATCTAAAATCAGTATCTAAGGAAAGATATGCTAATTTAGTTAAAAAATTAGGATTAAGAAGATAAGTAATATGCACCCGAGATGTCGGGTGCTATTTCTTTGATTCTAGTGTGTAAATTATAAATTTATGTTATAATAATTAATTAGGCAATATTATAATAGTCTGAAATGGGGTAAATTAATGAAAAGAGTTTTTAAAAAAGAGTTTTATGGTACAGAAATAATTGTTGAAGTAGGTCAATTAGCTAAGCAGGCAACTGGTGCTTGTTTAGTCAGATATGGTGAAACTGCAGTATTATCGGCTACAGTTGTCAGTAAGGAAGCTATGGCTCAAGATTTCTTTCCTTTGATGGTTATTTATCAAGAAAAGTTATATTCAGCCGGAAAGATTCCTGGAGGTTTCTTGCGTCGTGAAGGTCGTCCGACCGAACATGAAACTTTGATTTCTCGTGCTATCGATCGACCGTTAAGACCTTTGTTTGCAGAAGGTTTTCGTAATGAAGTTCAAGTTATCAACACTGTTTTAAGTGCTGATCCTAACAAATCACCGGAAATGACAGCTATGTTGGGCGCTTCCTTATCTCTTGGTATCGGTGGTGTTCCTTTTGATGGTCCAATCGCTGGCGTTATGGTTGGTTTAATCAATGGAGAATTCGTTTTAAATCCAAATCCAGAACAACTTTTGGAGTCAGAATTGGATTTGATGGTGGCTGGAACTAAAGATGCCATCAACATGGTTGAAGCTGGGGCTAAAGAAGTTGAAGAAGACGTAGTTTTGGATGCATTGATGTTCGCTCATGATAAAATCAAGGAACTTGTTGCTTTTCAGGAAGAAGTAATCGCTGAAATCGGCAAGGAAAAAATAGTCGTTGAACTGTTGACTGTTCCAACTGAGATTGAACAACGTGTAAGAGAACTTGAGAATGGACGTATTACCAAATCAGTTTCAATACATGAAAAATTGGAAAGACAGAATACTATTGAAGATATCGAAAATGAAATTTTGGATATTTTGGAAAAAGAATATAAAGAAGCAAAATTGGAAAGGGAAGAATTGGAAAAAAATCTTTCTTTTGCCAAACAAGTACTGGAATTGATTCAAGTCAATGAGGTAAGAAGATTGATTACCGTTGATAAGATTCGTCCAGATGGACGTAGAACCAATGAAATCAGACCATTGGATTCAGAAATCGATCTTTTGGCAAGAACTCATGGTTCAGCTCTATTCACCAGAGGTCAAACCCAAGCTCTTGCTACAGTTACTTTAGGTGCTCTAAGAGAAGCGCAAATAATTGATGGGGTTAGTGTTGAAGATGGCAAGAGATTTATGTTGCATTACAACTTCCCACAATTTTCCGTAGGATCAACTGGACGTTATGGCTTTGTCGGTCGTAGAGAAGTTGGACATGGTGCCTTGGGTGAAAGAGCATTGCTTCAAGTTTTACCTAACGAAGATGAATTCCCGTATGCAATCAGAGTTGTGTCTGAAGTATTGGAATCAAACGGTTCCTCATCTCAAGCTACCATCTGTGCTGGTTCAATGGCTTTAATGGCAGCTGGTGTGCCAATCAAGGCACAAGTTGCAGGGATTGCCATGGGCTTGGTAAAAGAAAAAGATCATTATACGATCTTGACTGACATCCAAGGTTTGGAAGATCATTTCGGCGACATGGATTTCAAGGTAGCAGGTACTAGAAAAGGTATTTGTTCATTACAGATGGATATCAAGATTTCTGGAATCACCAAGGAAATCTTCAAGGAATCATTGGATCAAGCAAAACATGCAAGAATGGAAATTCTTGACAACATGGATTCAGTCATTAAAGAACCGAAAAAAGAACTATGCAAATACGCTCCTAAGGTTAAGTTGATGCAAATTTCTCCAGATAAGATCAGAGACGTTATCGGTGCTGGCGGTAAGAATATCACAGCAATCATCGAACAATGCGGCAATGTAAAAATTGATATTGAACAAGACGGCAGAGTCATTTTGATGCATGAAGAAACTTATTTCATTGATAAAGCCATGAAATTAATCGAAGATATCATTCGCGAAGTGGAAATCGGCGCAAAATACATGGGTAAAGTCGTAAGAATCGAAAAATTCGGTGCGTTTGTGGAATTATGGCCAGGTCAAGACGGTTTGGTTCATATTTCAAAACTTGATACCAAACATATTAAAAACGTCGAAGATGTTGTTAAAATCGGCGATGTGATAGAAGTTAAGGTAATCGGCGTTGATGAAAAAGGCCGCGTTGACTTATCAAGAAAAGCTATTTTAGAAGAAGTAAAATAATGTTATAATTAAATTGATCAAATTATTGGGTAATCGAGCGCTTAATTTAAGCGTTAGGAAAGTCCATGCTAGCACAAGCTGAGATGCTTGTAGTGATTGTGCTAAACGAACCGATAAGTTTAGGCACCCCCATAAAGGGTGACGGCGAAGAAATGGATGTTAAAGGCCAAAGTATTCTTAAAGTGCCACAGTGACGAAACACATAAAATATATGTGTGTGAAACGGGTAAACCCCTCAAGCTAGAAACCCAAATATTGGTAGGGGCACGGTTTTGGAGGATAAATGAATCCATCCGGCTGACGGTCTAATGACCGGAGATAAATGATTACCGGCTTTCCTTTTGGCAAGCTACAGAACATGGCTTATAGATAATTTGATGAAAAAAAGCATATAAACAGTTTTTATATGCTTTTTTTAAAAGAAATAGAGGTGAGACTTATGAGTGACGAAAGTTTAAAAAAACGCCAATCGAGAATTAGAAATTTCTCGATTATTGCCCATATCGATCACGGTAAATCAACCTTGGCAGATAGAATTTTGGAAATGACCCATTCAGTGGAACAAAGGGACATGAAAGCACAGTATCTTGATTCAATGGACTTGGAAAGAGAAAGAGGAATTACGATAAAATTAAACTCGATTGAGTTGAAATATAACGCCTTGGACGGAGAACAGTACATATTCCATCTAATCGATACTCCAGGGCATGTCGACTTTACTTATGAGGTATCAAGATCGCTGGCTGCCTGTGAAGGTGCACTATTAGTAGTTGATGCCACACAGGGTATTGAAGCTCAAACATTAGCTAATGTTTATTTGGCTTTGGATAACAATCTGGAAATAATTCCTATTATCAACAAGATTGATTTGGATGCCGCTGATGTTGAGGGCGTTATGAAGCAATTGGAAGATACTATTGGTCTGGATTCCAAAGACTGTATCTTGGTTTCCGCTAAAACCGGGTTCGGTGTCGATCAGGTTCTCGAAGCAATTGTTAAACGAATTCCAGCACCTAAAGGTGATTTGGAAAAACCATTGGAAGCTTTGATATTTGACTCTTTTTATGATAGTTATCGTGGTGTTATTCCCCTTGTCAGAGTCATGAATGGGGTAATGAGAATCGGCGACCAAATAAAGATGATGGCGACTGAAGGAAAATATGAAATCATTGACTTGGGGGTTTATCTACCCAAAGAAGAGCATCGGGATTACCTATCCTCTGGAGATGTTGGCTGGATTAGTGCTTCCATCAAAGACATAGAAAAAATTCATGTCGGGGATACCATCACAAATAATTTAAGACCGACCTCTAAACCTTTGCCGGGTTATAGATTATTGACGCCAATGGTTTATTCTGGGGTTTATCCAGTTGATGCAGATGATTATAGTGATCTGAAAGACTCAATTGAGAAAATGAAATTAAGCGACGCTTCCCTTATATTTGAACCTGAAACTTCAAGCGCTTTGGGCTTTGGTTTTAGAGTCGGATTCTTGGGTATGCTGCATATGGAAATCTTCCAAGAACGTTTGGAAAGAGAATTCAATCAAAATTTAATCACCACCGCTCCATCGGTTAATTATAAGGTGTTTTTGGAGAATGGCTCGAT
>JAVEWC010000155.1:0-2654 GCA_034004745.1 Candidatus Izemoplasmatales bacterium
GCATAAGTTGAACCAATTGTTGCGATAAATGCAAATAATAATACGATTCCCGAAAGAATCACTTTGTTTCTTAAACCTTTCATAAATTTTCTCCTTTATAAATTATTTATTTTTAATTTTTGTGTTAAAAAATTAAAGCTCATCATCATAAACTTTAATGACTGAAAACTTCATGTCAAGTTTTACGCCGCCACCAAAGATTGCGTTGGTATGATCGGCGTCAACGCCTTCATACCATACTATAATTGTTACTTTTAGTGTTTCTTCTGGTTCTATTTCCAGGTATTCTCGATACATTACTTTGTCAATACTGTAAAAACTTTCTGTCAAGGGTTCAAATTCACCTGGTGAATCGCCATTTTCCGATTGCACTTTGGCGTAAGTAACGCCAACGCCATTGATAATCACTCTTACTCTCAATGATTCTTCTGCGCCTTTAATGGCTGCCAAGATATTTACTGAAGCGCTGATATCAAGTTTATAGTCACCGGCATTCTCTACATAAAATGTATGGGCGATATAAGATGCGTTATTATTAGGGCCGTCGGTATTTATAAAATGATCATCACCCGGGATACAGACCCCTTCACCTTGAGAACCGTCATAATACTCGGTTCCGCATAAACCCGTCATGCCTTGATTGTCTTCAACTTTAGCGGAAACAATCCTTGTTTTATACTCTTTTCTATCAGCGTACTCATACATGGAAATACCAGCTTCTCTGGCCATCCCGTCAACACTGAAAGTGAAGTTACCTACCATGGTGCCATAATAACTGACAGCGAAGATCAAGAAGACCAAAACCGCACTGACGACTATGCCCAGACGACTTGCTTTCGCTATTTTAGCCGCTTTTGAGGCATTTACAATATGAATAGCTAATTTAGTCTTTTGGCTCATACCGCAAACGAATCCCCCCAATCTTTTTCTTTCGCTGCTGGCTTTTTTTATATCAAAAAAAGCCATCGCCTTTTAAGAGAGACCCACTTTTTATTTATATATCAACTATAAGAAATAAAAAATGCCCTCATCTTTTTAAGATAACGGCAACTGGCTACCATCTCTAGAGGGAGAAGGCCCTATAGCTTTGCGTCACTAACTTTCGTTAGTTTTGCTATTTACGCCTTGATTATATTATAGTCAAGTGCCTTTGTCAAGCGGTTTGTGCTAATTTTTAATAGAATTTATTCCTTTCCTAAGAGTGCTTTCTCCGTAAAGATGTTTTAATGAAAGCACCCTTAGACAAGAAAGGAGAAATTCAATGCTAAAAGTTAGCGAATGAAGTCTAAAATAACCTTAGTAAGTTCATCAGGTTTATCAACAAGCGGTGAATGACCACATTGGTCAAACTTGACGTAGGTGGATTGGTCTTCCAAAGCTTTGATGTTGTCAAGGATCATGAATTCAGGGACAGTTTTATCGTGTGAACCCCAAATGTGGAGTACAGGAGCTTTAATTAGAGAAATTGTGTTTTGACCCTTTTGGTAGAAATTGAAATCTTTTCCCATATTTAAATTAGCTAAAGCCCAATCGACATCGACCAAGTTTCTCTGTTTCAAAGAATCGGTCAAATACAACATGTTGTCTTCATCAGAAGGCTTGTTGTAAGTATAGATGGTTAAGTCATAGATATATTTTATGAAAGGCAAGTTTTTCGCTTCCAAAGCCATCAGCAATGGTTTTACCTGAACTGGGTCTTCCGCCATTTCTTCTTTCGACGAATAAGCCTCTCCCAGTTTCATCTGATTATTGGCATCTTTCTTGAAGACCGGATAACCTTTATGTGTCGTTGAATTGATCAAAATCAATTTATTGACTCTTTCAGGATAATGAGCCGCAAACTCCATTACTACCCCGCCACCTAAACTCCAGCCAGCGATATCGGCTTTTTCAATCTTTAAATTGTCCATGAACATCACCAAGTCATCGGCGAGCTCCTTTAAAGATGATACTCTTTTTTCATAACTGGAATCGCCAAACCCTCTTAAATCCGGTGCGAAGACATGAATGTTTTCCGGTAAACGATCAATCAGAGGTTTGTAATAAATGCCTGATGAAAAATTGCCATGCACCAAAATCAAATATTTGTCGCCGTGACCTTTTTCGAGATAAGCGTAAGTTTCTTGATTCTTCAATGTGATTAATTTCTTTTCCATATTCTAATCTCCTTATTATATATTATACTTTATATCCTTTATAAGGAAAAACCCAGTAATCAAAGTCGTGAACAAACTTGGGTTTTCATACATTGAAGCGTGTCCAACTTCAGGAATAATTACCCAATTGCTATTCTTTATATTCTTGTGGAGATATTCTTGATCTTTTTTTGGCGTTAAATTATCTTGATCGGCTGTTACGATTAAAACCGGTAAATCAAGATCTTTTAACTTATCTCTCACATCAAAACTCTCTGCACTTCTTGTGAGGCGTTCCATCGCATCCAAAAAGATGGGATTGGAGAAGACTGGGTACAAGATCTTTTCCCTATTTTTCATCCACTCTATTTTTTCTTCATAGTATTTCGCTGAATAAATCACGGGAATGGTTGTCTTGTAATAGAGATCTCCGTCTCTAGTAAGTCCGGCTTTAATCCAGCCATCACCAATATCCTTTAACCAAGGATTGGTATAGGCGCTAGAATTGAATAGCATCAA
>JAVEWC010000156.1:0-2648 GCA_034004745.1 Candidatus Izemoplasmatales bacterium
TTTCTTTTGAACTAGATGAAGTCATGAGTGTAAGTGATAGAATCTTAGTTATGTATGAAGGAAAAATCGTAAAGAATGTCATGGCAAAAGACATCGATGTCGAAGAATTGGGTCTCTATATGGCAGGTGTTAAAAGGGATATCGTTTATCCTGATCAATTATCTGAACCAAATTTGACAAACGAAGTCAAGGAGGAAGGAAATGAAAGAAAACAAGCGTAGCTTTTCTGATTTTTTCAAACAATCCTTAAACGATTTCAAAATCTATTGGAACAAAACCAAGCAAACCGAGGGTTTCAAAGCCTTCATGGGTGCTCTCTTAGCGATTGGAATTGGGCTTTTAGCCGGGATAATCCTAATGATTATCATTAACCCAAGCCAATCCCCGATTGGAATAGCAAGACTTCTTAAGGGTATGTTCAATAATCCAAGAGGTGCTTGGATTGGAATCGGCCAAATGCTATATCGAGCAACACCGATTATCTTTACCGGACTAGCCGTAGCTTTCGCCTTCAAAACCGGTCTTTTTAACATCGGGGCAAGTGGACAATATACAGTCGGATTATTCGCTGCTTGCCTTATTGGGATTTTAGGAGATGGTTTGGGCTCTTTCCAATGGATAGTCGCAGTTTTGGCAGGGATGACAGCAGGTTTTCTCTGGGGAGCGATTCCAGGATTATTCAAAGCAAAATTCAATGTTCATGAAGTTATAACTTCAATTATGTTCAACTATATCGGGATGTATTTAGTCAACGGTCTCATAAACTCGAGTTTTCTTAAATCAAAGGTGCTGAACGGTAACACCAACAGAACTTGGGCGGTCGATCAAAACGCCAGAACCTCATATGGATTCTTTAATGACATTTTCCCTAACAGCGGATTAGATCTTTCGATATTAATCGCCATTGCTACAGCAATCATAATCTATTTCGTTCTGAATAAGACAGTCTTCGGTAGGGAACTTAAAAGCGTGGGATTAAATAGAGACGCAGCTAAATATGCCGGCGTCAACGAAAAGCGCAGCATTATTCTTTCAATGGCTATTTCCGGCATGCTTGCCGGATTGGGTGGAGCATTATTCATTCTCGGCCCAAGCGTTTACAATTTTGGTAATGTCTACGCGGTAGAAAACGAGATTCTCGGCGTTGGTTTCGACGGAATTCCAGTAGCTCTTCTTGCCTCGAGCAATCCAATCGGCGTCATATTCTCAACTTTCTTCATTAGTTATATCCGCTTGGCCAGCGGACCAATGCAAAGTGTCGGATTCGTAGCTGAAATCGTTGATATCATCATTGCAATCATCATCTACTTCAGCGCATTTGCATTGATTATTACGCAAAATCTTGGAAAAATCAAAGTGTTCTTTCAAAAATATAAAAGGAAAAAACCTAAATCCAAGACAATTGACGATCTTGAGACAAAGGCGGGTGAGAACTAATGGCATTCTTCATTTCTCAGGCATTATTCTTCATCATTCCTCTTTTGATTGTAGCGATTGCGGGCATGTTTTCCGAAAAAAGTGGTACAGTAAATATCGCACTTGAAGGCTTAATGGTCATTGGCGCTTTCTGCGGTACCTTCTTCGTCAGCAAAATGCAAGCGATTGGCTTTTTAGCCAACGCACCGCAACTTCTTTTGATAATGGCGATTTTGTTGGCTGGTATCGGTGGTGCAATCTTCTCTGCTCTTCTTGGGTTCTTGGCTATCAATATGCGTGCCAATCAGGTTATAGGTGGTACAGCACTTAATGTTTTGGCTGGAGCTTTAGCAATCTTTTTAGCTCGTCAATTTCAACCTAACAATACCGTGCAAATCAGTTATTATGCAGAAGTATTTCGCTTAAAATCAGACTTTCTTAAGGATACATTCCCTAACCTAAACTATATTTTCTTTGATAAAGCTTTTCTTACACTTTATATTGGCATCGCTATCCTCATTATCTCCATGATCGTTATTTATAAGACAAGATTCGGCCTAAGATTATCAGCTTGCGGAGAACACCCTGAAGCTGCCCAATCAGTCGGTATCAACGTCTATGGTTATCGCTGGGCCGGTGTTTTGATATCTGGATTCTTAGGTGGGCTCGGCGGTCTCGTTTATACTTTGCCAATCTCCGTCAGTTTTGAGGGTACCGTAGCCGGTTACGGTTTCTTGGCCTTAGCCGTATTGATATTCGGACAATGGAAACCGGGAAGAATTTTCATGGCAGCTATCTTCTTCGGAGTCTTCAAAGCTTTGTCTTTCTCATACTTCACTTTTAGTTGGATAACTGTTATAATGCAAAAGTATCCTAGCGTTCCTTTCGGTATGATTTTCAAGATTTTGCCGTATCTGGCGACAATGTTGGTTCTAGCCATTTCTTCGCGCCAATCAAAAGCTCCGAAAGCATCTGGTATACCATTTAATTTCAAAGGCAATTAAAAAAATTAAGCTTAATCAATTTACTAAATATCGATTAAGCTTTTTTATTTATTTATCGCATCGACCCATTGATTGTCAAAGTTTAAAGTGTTATGATTTAAAATATAGGGGAGGGGGATAATTATGAAAAGTGAAAAAAGTGGTTTGGTAGCTTTATTGCTATTGCTGTTTGTTGGATTTTTAGCTGCACATAGATTTTATGTTGGTAAATTCGGTACAGCAATTTTA
>JAVEWC010000157.1:0-2617 GCA_034004745.1 Candidatus Izemoplasmatales bacterium
AACTATTACAATATAGTTTATGTAAAAAAACTTACGGAAAAATTGAAAGAATCATATCCTGAAGTCAAGATAATACTAGGTGGTCAAGCCACTAAAAACGAAGACACCTTAAAACAACTTCAATATGATTACATAATTGAAAATCATGAAGATATTGTTAAATTCAAGGAGGGTTTGGTATGAAATTAGCCTTCCAAATAGCCAAAAGATTTCTTTTGGCTTCAAAAAAACAAACTTTAGTGATTATCTTGGGTATTGCGGTTGGCGTCTCTGTTCAAGTTTTTATCGGGGCATTGATTTCCGGATTGCAGAAAAGTTTGGTTGACACCACAATAGGTTCTCAATCACAGATCACAATTGTCAAGGAAGACGATTATATCAATGATTACGAAACATTGATCGCAACAGTTGAAGGAGCTTCAGATAATATAAAAGTCGTTACTCCTACTATTACTACTCGGGCGGGTTCATTGGTCTTGGGCGAGATTTCGGAAGGAGTGGTCCTTAATGGGTATAATTTTACCTCAGCAGACGAAATCTACAAGTTTTCCAGTAAACTTACTACGGGCAGTGAAATTCCCGATGCGATGAATGAAGTTGCTTTAGGAATCAATTTGAAGGAAGCTTTGGGAATTGATATCGGTAGTGAAATTAGTTTTGAATCGCCCGTTTTCGCTACACAGACCTTTAAGGTTGTAGGTTTCTTTGATTTTGAAGTTTCTGCAATAAACAATACTTGGACGATTGCAACTATCGATACAGTGCAAAATATCATCGGTGAAGGTGAAGTAGTAAGCCGAATCGAAATGCAGCTGAACGAAGTATTCGACGCTGAAGAAGTGACCAAATTGGAATTGGAAGCGGTTGTTGCTGACGAATATACAATTACCACTTGGATCAGTGAAAACGAATCCTTATTATCAGGACTTCAAGGACAAAGCATCTCATCATTGATGATTCAAATATTCGTCATAGTTTCAGTTGTTTTGGGAATATCTTCAACATTGGCAATTACAGTTTTGCAAAAATCGAAACAATTGGGCATACTGAAGGCTATGGGGATTCAAGATGGCGACGCAAGTTTGATATTCTTGTTTGAAGGCGTACTTTTAGGAGTCTTTGGGGCTATTATCGGCCTATTGTTGGGTATAGGACTTCTTTATGCATTCACCACTTTCAGTGGTACGGATATTCCTATTAGTTTTGATGCGGGCTTCTTGGCTTTATCGGCTGGTATAGCAATCTTAGCTTCTACTCTTGCAGCATTGTCCCCTGCAATCAAATCTTCTAAATTAAGTGTAATTGAGGTGATTCGCAATGGCTAATATTTTAACGCTTAAAAAAGTATGCAAAACTTATGGTGAAGGAACCAAAAATCCGACCAAAGTTTTATTTGATATCGATTTAAATTTCGAAGAAAGTTCTTTCAATTCCATTATCGGTCAATCCGGTTCCGGAAAATCAACTCTGCTTAACATCATTGGTTCATTGGATAGACCTACTGAAGGAGACATTCTCTTTAGAAATGAATCTTTAGCTAAACTGTCAAAAAAAGAGTTAGCTGAATTTAGAAATAGATCTCTTGGTTTTATCTTCCAGTTTCATTATCTCTTGCCGGAATTTACGGCTTTGGAAAATGTATTGATGCCATATCGAATCTCAAAAAGAGAAATTACTCAAGAAGTTTTGGATAGGGCAAATGAGCTATTGGAAATAGTAGGGTTGGGAAAATTCCAAAACAAGCTGGCAACCAACCTTTCCGGTGGTCAGCAACAACGCGTGGCTATAGCACGGAGTTTAATCAACAATCCAGCTATCGTATTGGCTGATGAGCCGACAGGAAATCTTGACAGCGATACTACAGAAAAAGTCTATGAATTATTGAGAGAGATTAACAAAAGGTTCAATACCACTTTCATCATTATCACTCATGACAGAACTGTAGCAGAGAAAACCGATCGCGTCATTGAAATTAAAGACGGTAAAGTATATTTGGATATCAAAAAATAAAAAAATAAAGGTTTCATTCGGAATTAACCGTTATGAAACCTTTTTTTTATTTTTTTGCTTCGTGAACCACAATTTGCGGGAATGGTATTTCGATGCCATTTTGATCTAAAATTTCTTTTATACCTTGGCGAATCTTTCTTTCAACGCCGTATTGTGACTCTGGCAATGTCTTAGCGACAATTCGAAGATTAACCGAACTATTAGCTAGTTCAGTTACACCAACAACTGACGGAACTTCCAGCAATTCCGGAATCAATGCTTTATATTTTGGCATTTCAGCATTAATGATGTCAATCGTTTTTTGGATATTTTCTCCATAGGCAATACCAAATTCAATAACAGCTACTGAATCTGCGACTGAATAGTTGATTGGGTCAGTTATCGTTCCATTAGCAAAAATCTTGATATCATTTTTCCAATTTTGAACTTTTGTCGTTTTTAAACCAATATCAATGACTCGTCCCTTAAATCCATTAATTTCCACGACATCGTCGATATCAAAGTGGTGTTCAAATATAATGAAAAAGCCAGCAATCAAATCCTTGATTAAACTTTGAGCTCCTAAACCGACGACCAAACCCAAAATACCAAGTCCAGCCAAGGCCGG
>JAVEWC010000026.1:0-11776 GCA_034004745.1 Candidatus Izemoplasmatales bacterium
ACGATAGTCGCTTCTGCAGCTAGAGGATTTTATACAGTCCCAATCTATAACTTATTAATGAACACCTGGGGTTGGGGTGCAACCGGAGAAACAATTGCTGACTTTATAACCATGATTATCTATTCCGCTATTTCTTTCTGGGTCTTCTTCCCAATCTTCAAACTGATTTTTCCGCAAAGTAAAGAAAAACAAGAACAACTAAAAGCAAAAGACAGTCTTTAAGCGGTGAGGAAAAAATGAAATTAATTACTTTTGCCGTGCCATCGTATAACTCGCAAGATTACTTGGGGAAATGTCTAGATTCTTTAATAGTTGGCGGCGAAGAAGTCGAAGTGATAGTTGTTAATGATGGCTCTACTGATAGAACAGAAAAAATCGCTCTTGATTATAAAGAAAGATATCCCAATATAGTTAAGGTGATTTCAAAAGAAAATGGTGGGCATGGTTCTGGAGTAATGGCAGGATTAAAAAATGCTACTGGATTATTTTATAAAGTTGTAGATTCCGATGATTGGCTAGACAAGGATGCATTGATAAAGTTTCTTAGTATCTTAAGACTACATCATGAAAAAAACACTTTAGCAGATTTATATATTACCAATTTTATCTACAACAAGGTTTCAGAAAACAAGTTCTTCATAAGACATTTCAGTCGCCATCTCAAAGATCAAAAATTTACCACTTGGTCTCATGTCAAGAGATTCTATGGTGCTCAAGTATTATTGATGCATTCGTTGACATATAATACTGAAAAGTTAAGACAAAGCAATATTGACTTACCAAATCATACATTCTACGTTGATAATATCTATGCTTATAAACCTTTACCTCATATGGATAATCTTTATTATATAGACATCAATTTATACAACTACTTTATCGGTAGAGATGACCAGTCTGTTAATATCAATGTCTTTACAAAAAGGTATGATCAACAAATTAGAGTTATGAAGGAAATGGTGACCGCTTATTCATATGATGAAATCAAACAGATGAAAAAAGGCTTATCTAATTATATGTTGCACTGCTTATCAGCGATTATGATGATTACAATTTTATTCACTGTAGCTGGAATTGACAATGATGAACGTCGAGACGCCTTAAAAGAAATGTGGTTATTCATCAAGAACTTTGATTATAAGTTATATCGTTTTTTGAGATGGAAATCTAAACCGATGATGGTCAGCTGCTTGCCTTGGAGATTAAGAGGCAGGGTTATGGTGACAGGATACAAATTTTTACGAAGCAGATTGAAATTAGGTTAATACTGTAGTTCTGTTAACTTCAATTTAAGAAATGACAGATTAAGCACAGAATAGAACAGATTAGCCCAAGCCGCTCAGGAAAGTAATTTATATATGTTATATTAAACATGAAAGCGTTCTCATGTTGAATAAACTGTCACAAAATATTTGGATTTCGTTATTGGATTTCAATAAATGTTGATAAAGACATCCAGAAATTAAAGTTGTTATTTGCAGTATACGATTTTTATTTAGATAGTTTTTTATAATTGAATATTAGGGTTTACATCCATAATATTATAGATTCAAGAAAATTTATAAAGGAGGATTTTATGAAAGTTTCAAAGTTTAACAAAACAGGTACCTATGCAAAGCATTTTTCAGTACTTACAGTAGTTTTATTGGCTGTTATGAGCTTTGCTATGGTTCTAACTTCATCACTGAAAGTTTCAGCTGAAGGTATCGGTGGCCTACGTTTTACCACTGACTATGAAAGCCAACAAGAAGTGTATGAAGCAGCAAATGAATTTAACCAAAGATTGGTTGAAGAAGGTGTTGTCCTTATCAAAAATGATGACAATGCATTACCGCTTACAACAGGCGCGAAAATCAACGTGTTTGGTAAAAATTCAGCTAAAGTGGCTATCGGTGGTACAGGTTCAAGTACCGGTTCCGGTTCAGTAGAAGCTGAGCAAGGACTAACGCTTTATCAAAGTTTGACTGCAGCGGGATTCGAAATTAATCCTAGTCTAGTTGCATTCTATGAAGATAATACGTTATCAGGACCTGGAAGACCTACTCCTCAAATGGGTGCCAATTATACCAGTTTTTCAACTGGAGAAACCCCACAAGAGAATTATTCAGCAGGCCTTAAAGCAACATACGCTGAATATGGTGATGCAGCAATCGTTGTATTGTCTCGTATTGGTGGAGAAGGTTTCGACTTACCGAGAACTCAAGTGGATGCTCAAGGAAATCCAGTTGCTGGTTCCGAAGAGGGAGATCATTATCTGGAATTAGATTTATACGAAAAAGCATTGTTCCAATCTCTTGAGGATGACGCTAGCATTACAAAAGTAATCGTTATCGTTAACGCCGTACAACAAATGGAACTTGGATTTTTGTATGATTCAGTCAATTATTCAAAAGTTAAAGCTGCTCTAGTTGTTGGCGGACCTGGACAAACAGGCGTAGCTGCAATTGGTAGAATCCTTAATGGACAAGTTAATCCATCAGGAAAACTTCCATCAACATATGCAGCAGACTTCAAAACTGATCCAGTTTGGTTCAATTTCGCTAGATCAGGTAATCAAGGTACGTATGTAAGAGTTAATTCCATAGATCCAGAAACTGGAGAAAAAGTAACACAATCAACGACTACACGTTTCGTTGATTATGAAGAAGGTATCTATCTAGGATATCGTTACTGGGAAACCCGTGGATATGATGAAAACGATGATTGGGCTTGGTATGACGAACACGTTGTTTATCCATTAGGATATGGACTAAGCTATACAAATTTCACATGGGAATTAGTTGATTCAGATATTCCAACTACCTTTGACGTAAACTCAGAATTTACCTTTACTGTGAAAGTTACCAACACTGGTACAGTAGCAGGTAAAGATGTTGTTCAATTGTATTACACACCACCTTATTATGAAGGCGGTATTGAAAAATCATTCGTTAGATTAGCAGACTTTGCGAAAACACCAATGCTTAATCCTGGTGAATCCGCAAACGTTGTGTTAAATGTTACCGGAAAGAGCCTTGCTTCTTATGACTATAGCGATGCCAACAATAATGGTTTCAAAGGCTATGAATTAGAAGCTGGAGATTATGTTTTCAGAATATTGAAAGATGCAAATGCTCGTTCATTGAATGGCGTTAGCAACATAAACGTAACTATCCCTGCAATAGCTGAAGATACAGCAATTAACGGTGCTACAGCTGTTATGTATACGCATGACGAAGTTACGGGAGCTGAAATCAAGAATCTATTTGACGATGTTTCTCAAAGAGCTTTGAATGGACAATTAGATCCAGTTGAAAGAGATACCCAAGCCGTTAGAGATAGCGGTGGATATATGGAGGTAATGACCAGAGCTTCTGCTGCAGGCGGATTAGCTGGAACAATTCCTACTGAATATCCAACTTTGGATCAAAGATATGTATCGCCAGCATTTATTAGTTCCATAGGCGTACCTGGAAATGTCGCTGATCGTAATGCAGCCGACATAGGAAAACCTTGGTATGAAGAAGAATTCCCAACTCAAGCTGAAAATACAGATGGACCAGTCACTGTTTTCTTGAGAGAGTTAATTGGCTTAGACTATAATGATCCACTATGGGATACATTCATGGACCAATTGACATATAATGAAATGGCTACTCTAATTGGAGACGGCGCATTCCATACAAGACCTATTCCTAGACTAGGAAAACCTTGGTCAATCGAAGTAGACGGTCCAGTCGGTCTAGTTCCTCGCCAAGTTAACGGTCCATTAAATGGAGAAATAACTAATATTAACAATTTCTTTGCATGTGTTTATGCAACTCAACCAGTTGTAGCGGCTACATGGAATAAAGATTTAGTTCGTGAGTACGGCGAAATGACAGGTGAAGAAAGTATTTGGGGTAATACCGAGTTTTCATATTCTGGTATTTATGCACCAGGACTTAATATCCACCGTTCACAATTCTCAGGACGTAACTTCGAATACTACAGTGAAGATGGCGTATTATCATCTATAATGGCAGCTGAATTCACTAAAGGTGCTTATTCTAAAGGTTTATATGTAATGATGAAACATTACTTCTTAAATGACCAAGAAACCGATAGAGGAAGTATCAATACTTGGGCAGACGAACAAACAATGCGTGAAATCTACTTGCTTCCTTTCGAAAAAGCAATTAAAGACGGTCATGCAATGGGTGCTATGGCAGCTTACAACAATGTTGGTAAGACATGGACTGGCGCAAGTTATGCTTTAATGACTGAACTTACTCGTATTGAGTGGGGATTCGAAGGTATGATTATTACTGACTGGGGCGGCTACAATACGACCACAGAATGGATGATCCGTACTGGTGTAGACTTATTGCTGGCAGGTAGTGGCCCTGGCGTCTTATTGCATACAGGTGATGCACTGACTCCAACTCAAGCTCATGCATTGAGAAGAGCTTCCAAAGCAATTATGTTTACAGTGGCAAACTCTAACGCTATGATTCCTCGATTAACATATGGTGGGGCTAATACAAACCCAACTAACTTCCTACGCGGAGTACCATACGTTGTTGACGTTACAGGCGCTATGGCAAACTATGATCTTGGTGTTGAACTAGATGTAACTTATACAGCTAGTGGATTACCTTCACAGTTAACGTTAGATTCTGAAACAGGCCTGATTACTGGTACTTTACCTTTAGGCGGAACTAACTGGTGGGAATCAGCTCCTCCAACATCATATACCTTTACAGTGAATGCTACAGTTCCAGAAGGAACAACACTTACTACTTCAGTTTCACAAACATTCACTATAAGACAAGCTTCTCTAGCTCCACAATCTAATTTAGATTCAGCAAGAGTTGGCGTACCTTATTATTCAGATGCTCTTCAAGTGGACCCTAGTGTACCAGTTGATTCATCTCAAGTTACATTTAGACTAGATCCAGGCGCTGGTATTCCTGGTTGGTATGTAATAAGACCAGCATCAGGTCCGCTTCCAGCAGGTTTAACATTGAACCCTGACGGTACAATTACTGGTACTCCTACAGCAGCAGCTGGTGGAAGTTATGATATAATTGTACAAGTAAGAGCACCTGGATTTGCTGATACATTCATTACAAAAACAATAAACGTTCTTCCTGCAATTATCTTTAATAACGCATTAATTCCTGCAGGAGAAGTCAACTCAGCATACGTTCATGATCTAGTTGCAAGTGGGTTGGAAAATATTACCTTTACAGCTGATGATTTACCAGCAGGCTTATCATTGACTGAAAGTGGAACAATTTACGGTGTACCAGAAGTTGCTGGTTCCTACATGTTCACAGTAACTGCATCTGGAGAAGGCGTATTGCCAACTACAGCTTCAATTATGTTAGTTGTTGAAGAAGAAGAAATTGTTGTAGTTGAATTACCTGAAATCACTTTGAATGACTCATTATTAGTTGCCGGTAAAGTTGGCGTTGCTTATAATGCAACATTATCCGCTACTGGCGCTGAAGGAATTACATTCTCAGCTACTAATTTACCAACAGGATTAACATTAAATGCAAACGGTACAATTTCGGGAACACCAAGTGTACAAGGTGTATACATGTTCACTGTTACAGCATCAGCTGAAGGTGCAGAATCCGCTTCTGCTTCAGTTATCATCGTTGTTGCTGAAGAACCTGTCGAAGAAGTCGAAGTTCCTAAAATTAATTTTGATGACGTAATATTGTTACCAAATGGTGAAGTCGGTTCAGCATACAACGCAGCATTGTCAGCTAGCGGAACTACAGGAATCACATTCGCAGCTACTAATTTGCCTGCAGGATTGACTTTAAATGCAAACGGTACTGTTTCTGGAACTCCTACTGCAGCTGGAACATACATGTTCACAGTTACAGCATCAGCTACCGGAGCAGAAGCTTCATCAGCTTCAGTCATTATCGTTGTTGCCGAAGAACCAGTTGAAGTCGTTGTTGTGCCTGAAATCAGTTTTGACGATGTAATTTTATTGCCAAATGGCCAAGTCAATTCAGCATACAGCGCAGCATTATCTGCTAGCGGTGCAGAAGGAATTACTTTTGCAACTACTGAAGATTTACCAGCAGGTTTGACTTTGAATGCTAACGGTACAATTTCTGGAACTCCTACTGCAGCTGGAACATACATGATTAATGTAACTGCATCCGCTACTGGAGCAGAAGCTTCATCAGCATCAGTAATAATCGTTGTTGCTGCAGCCCCTGTTGAAGTAGAAGTTGAAACAGGTTGTGGTTCAGCATTAGGTTTACCAAGTATTGCAATGGCTTTATTTACAATAAGTCTAGCTGGAGTATTCTTTATCCTAAGAAAACGTCACTAAATGACTTATCAGTTTTAAGATTTTTGTATTAGATTGAAATAATTCGTTAAGAACGCTATAAGCAATTCACGTTGCTTATAGCGTTTGCGACGTTTTAAATTTTTAATAAACAAACGTATTATATTGGAGGAAAATATGTTAAAAAAACTTCTAGTTATTTTGACAATTGTAGTTTCAACATCTATTTCTATAGCTTGTGGTACCACTACAACTGGCACAACTACTAAAATTACCACAGAAACACCTTCTACTACCATCACCACTAACAATCCCACATCTACAAGTACCACTACTGAAGCACCGATCATTTTGGAATATCAAGGTGCAGTTTTAAACGATGGTAAAATTGGGGATGCATATTCAGTGAATATCGACACCGCTACCGGTTCAACCGATATCACATATCAATTGAAATCAGGAAATGAACTTCCTGACGGTTTATCGCTTGTGGACGGAATAATTTCGGGAACCCCAACCAACATAGGTACGACAGAATTTATCATCATTGCCCAAGCTCCTGATGCGATTGCTCCTGTGGAAGCTACTTTTACAATTGAAGTTGTAACTGTTAGTCTGATTTTTGATGATCAGTCACTGAACAATGGAATAGTAGGAGATCCTTACTTAGAAAGTGTTGATTTCGCTACTGGATCCAATGTCATCACCTATTCATTAAAATCAGGAAGCGAACTTCCTGAAGGTCTATCTCTTGAAGACGGTATTATCTCTGGTTCACCAACAACTGCAGGTACTTCATCATTTACAATCATAGCTGATGCTATCGACGCTATTGAACCTGTGGAAGCTTCTTTTACCATCACTGTTCAGGAATTAGGCACAAAGGTCACTTTAAATTATCAAAGTTTTCCATTGACCAGCGGAACAATCGGCACCTCATACACTGCATATATTGGTACTGCTACTGGTTCCAGCTTGACTACTTATACTTTAAAATCCGGAAGTGTACTTCCTGCCGGATTATCACTGACAGACAAATTAATCACCGGAACGCCTACTACAGCGGGAACATATGAATTTACAATCGTTGCTGATGCAACTAATGCAGAAAGCCCTGTAGAAGCAACTTTCACGCTTGTGATTTCAAAAAAGACAATAAACTACCAAGGCAATTCATTGAGTGAAGGCCGGGTTGGCGAATCATATTCAGCGAATATCGGTACTGCAACTGGCTCTAGCCTGATTACTTATGCTTTAAAATCAGGAAGCACTCTTCCTTCTGGATTAACCTTGGCTGATAACATAATTTCTGGAACTCCTACATCCGCAGGTAGCTTTAGTTTTATCATAATTGCTAATGCAACTGATGCAGTAGCCCCTGTAGAGGCTACTTTCACGATTGTTATCCAAGAAGAAGTTTTAGAACCACAAGAATACATTTTTGAAGCAGAATATATTGATTTTACTGATCAAAGAGGGTCAGGATGGTCTAACACTCAGGTTGAGTGGGGAATGGTCATGGGAGATGGCGAAACAACAGATACCAGCAATGGTATGTATGTTGCTTACTTCACTCCGCCTTATGCGACACTAAGATTCCCTTTCACTTCAACTGAAGCAGGTACGGGAACATTGATATTTTCAATGGTTTCCGAATATGTAAAAGATTTTTATGGCACATTAGGAATGTTGCTTGATCCATCGATTATGACAATAACGATAAATGGCGTCAACACCAATTATCAAATGTTTGTTCGCGGAGAAAACAACCCGACAATAGCTTTTGAAGAATATATTTTCTTGGAAGATTTTGCTATTCAAGAAGGCGATAACCTTATTGAAATTACTATCTTAGAAAATGATTACTTCCCAGGAAGAACTGGTGGCGGTCCAAATGTTGATTATATGAAGATTGTCTCAGACTTGGATTTAGTAATGGATTTATTCGTAGATAGCATTGAAGAAGTAAAAGAATTAAGAGGATACTAAGAATTCTATATAAAAATACTACACAACGCATTCATTGTGTTGTGTAGTATAATTTTATGGACATAAAGTAGAAAATTGAATGCTGAAGCAGAGAAAGTCTTGCTACTTCTTCTGCCGATTGAATGCATTTAAGATATATAACAAAATATTGTCATTAACAACAAAGTCACTTTAGTACTTTGCATATTATATTTTAGGAGGAGAAATTAATGAAATTAATCTGGAATACCCTTAGTACAAGAATCTGGTTGATAATATCATCGATTTTGGTATTTTTACTGATTTTAGTTACGATTGCTACTCAAATTCCATTTCTTAATCGAACGATGGATACTTTATTTGGCGGTGTGAGACGGGTAATCACAAGTCCAACCGGAGAGAGTTACATGTATTATGAATCTGATTATTTCAGCAAGGATTTAACCCTGCAAGCAGCGAATCTGCTTAATGAAGAAATAGTTGGGGAAGGGGTTATACTTTTAAAGAACCTAAATGATGCTTTACCGATCGCTGATTCCGGAAAAATAAGTGTGTTCGGGAAAAATTCGGTAAACCTAGTTTATGGAGGCTCGGGTTCCGGTGAGAAAAGCGGTTTATTGGAAACTGATTTGTTCGTGAGTTTAGAAATGGCTGGTTTTACTGTAAATCCAACATTGAAGTCTTTTTATGAGAACAATTCTGAATCTGGTAGTGGCCGTCCAAGTAATCCGGCTATGGGAGCTTTGCTTAGCGGTTTTCCTACAGGTGAAACACCAATATCAAATTATACTCAAGCTATAAAGAATAGTTATAGCGAATATAATGACGCTGCTATTGTTGTTTTTTCAAGAATTGGTGGAGAAGGCTACGATCTTCCGCGAACAATGCAAGTCAGTACTACTGATTCAACACCAATTGAAGGTGCAGGTAGTGCAGATGATCATTATTTACAATTAGATGCAAACGAAAAAGCTTTGGTTGAAGAAGTTAAAGCTAATTTTGACAAGGTTATTATAATTTTAAATAGTGCTACAACAATGCAAATTGGTGATCTTGAAGATGATTCAGATGTTGATAGCATATTGTGGATAGGCACAACAGGCGGAACTGGCATCAATGCATTGGGCAAAATTTTAAGCGGAGATATCAATCCATCCGGTCGCACTGTTGATACTTATGTTAGAGACTTTAAAGCTGACCCTACTTGGAGAAACTTTGCTTTTAACGATGAAAGAAATGGCAACAGATATATGGTTGGTGATGTTAACAGACCATTCTATTTTGTCGATTATGAAGAAGGCATCTATGTTGGTTATCGTTATTGGGAAACTAGAGGCTTTGTTGAACTTTCAAATAATCCGACAAGCACATGGTATGAAGATCATGTTGTCTATCCTTTTGGTTACGGGTTAAGTTATACTGAATTTGAAACAGAAATCCTCTCCAGTTCTCTAGCAGATGGCGCAACACTAACAAAAGACGGAGTTATTGATGTAACTGTCAGAGTAAAAAATACTGGTTCCGTTCGCGGTAAAGAAGTTGTACAACTGTACTATACAGCTCCATATTACGAAAATGGAATTGAAAAGGCTCATGTCGTTTTGGGTGCTTTCGCAAAGACGAATCTATTGAATCCTGGTCAAAGACAAGATATTAAACTTTCTTTGAATGTTATGGATATGGCTTCATATGATTATAATGACGCTAATGACAATGGCTTCAAGGGCTATGAATTAGAAGGCGGTCAATACGAAATAAAAATAATGAAAAATGCAAATGAGTTAATAGACTCATTGACTTATAGTGTTCCTTCAAGTGGATTCTTAGTGAATTCTGATACTGAGTACGGAGTTCAACCAGCTAATCGCTTCGATGATGTCTCTGCTAAAATCAACAGCACTAATCCTGAGACAACGGGAGGAACTATGACTGTAATGTCAAGAGCGAATTTTGAAGGAACTTTTCCTTCAAAACCAACTGCTGATGACAGAACAGTTACTGCTGAATTTATCTCTAGTCTCGCTTACTCTCAAACTCCATGGTTGGAAGACGAGGGTCAACCATATTACGTGCCTTTAGCTCCAAATCAAGCGTCATCTATCATTCCTACCGATTCCGTAACACTAATGTTCTATGATATGATCGGTGTTGATTATGATGATCCGTTATGGGATACTTTCCTAGACCAATTGACAGTGTCTCAGATGGCCGGTCTCATCGGTAGCGGTAATTTCCATACAGAACCTTTAGTCAATCTGGGAAAACCTAGAACGACTGATCCGGATGGTCCAGTTGGATTTACTAACTTCATGGAAGTTGGCGATGCTACAGTTTATGATACCGCCTTCTACGCCAGCCCAACAGTTCTAGCTGCTACTTGGAATAAAGATTTAGCTTATGAACAAGGCCTGATGATTGGTAATGAGGGAATCTGGGGTAATGAAAGAGGCGACCAAACTTCTTATTCAGGTTGGTACGCTCCAGCAGTAAACATTCATCGTACTCCTTTTTCCGGAAGAAACTGGGAATATTACAGTGAAGACGGTTTTATGTCAGGTGCTATGGCAGCCAATGTAATTATCGGAGCAAGTGAAAAGGGTGTTTATACTTATATCAAACACTTTGCGGTAAATGATCAAGAAACCAATAGAGATTCTAATGGTCTTCTGACTTGGCTTGATGAACAAGCAATGAGAGAGATCTACCTCAAACCTTTCGAAATAGCCGTTAAGGTCGGAAATACTTCCGCTATGATGTCTTCTTTCAATAGACTAGGCAAAGTATGGGCTGGTGGCAGCTATGAGCTATTGACCGATGTTCTGAGAAATGAATGGGGATTCCAAGGAATGGTCATAACCGATTATAATGTTTATGCCCATATGCCAGCTGATCAGATGATTCGTGCTGGTGGTGATTTGAACTTAATTCAAGATAAACGTCCAACAACCTCTACTGAAGCGTTAACACCTACACAAATTTCCTTGATGCGTTCAGCTTCAAAGAATATTCTATACACAGTCGTTAACAGCAATGCCATGAACGGATTAGGTGAAGATGCGACAATCAAGTATATAATGCCTCGTTGGCAAGTAACTTTGATTGTGGTTGAAAGTTCTATTGCCTTGGCAATTATTGCTAGTGGTGCTATTTTAATTCGTAGAGCTTATAAGAAGAAATCTCAATAACCATTGAATCATTTAAGTTTAATAGGTTGATTTCCAACAATTAATCTATTGGCGAGTTGTTTAATACATATAGAAATAGGTATTATTTTCGAGAAAGAATAATACCTATTTTTTTACACTATAATTTAATTATTGATTAATCTAAAAAAGCTATAATGGTATGAAAAAATATTTACAATTTATATGTAAACTTTGCAAAAACGGCGATTAACTATTTTCTTTATGCGTATTTAATTATAACAAAAACATAGTATAATTTTTATCGGGGGATTAGTATGAATAATCTGATCAAACATAAAAAAACACTAATACTCTTTGTTGGTTTAATGATTTTGTCGATAAT
>JAVEWC010000158.1:0-2595 GCA_034004745.1 Candidatus Izemoplasmatales bacterium
TTGCCGATTACACAACCTATATGTCCGTAACTGCCAGCAATCTATCTGATACAGTCAGACAAGCAATAATTTCAAAGAACGGAAATACACTTGTTAGCGCATCATATTTAAGCGGAGTCAGCGCTTCGGAAACAGTGCTTTGGGCCGAATCTCACGACACATACGCCAGCAATCATACCAAGAGTACTCCTGATTCTTACATCACTAAAACATATGTTGTACACGCCTCAAGAAAAGACGCAACAACACTCTATTTCGCAAGACCTCAAGATAACACCTTTATGGGTTCAATCGGTTCTTATACTTGGCAATCCAAAGAAGTAGCTGAAGTCAATCGTTTCCATAATTACTTTGTCGGCACTGAAGAATATTTGAGTACGACAAGCGGCTTTTTCTTGAATGAAAGATATGGCGATGATAAGGCTGGAGTAGTAATAGTCGATCTTAACGGCACAAAAGCAATGAAAGATATTCCGGTATATAATCTACCTGACGGCAATTATCAAGATTTTATCAGTGGTTCGGTTTTCACCGTTTCTAATGGTAAAATATCAGGAATAGTAGCTGCTAGTGGTGTCGCAATCATATATAACAATCCATTTGAACCAAAACCGACATTTTATGTTTCTGATGATGGGTCTACCGGTTCTTTTGAAACAACAAAATCAATTAAAATTACTTCATTCAACACCACAGAAGCCTATTATTCCATCAATGGTGGTGCAAAAGTTGCTTTCAACGGTATAGTTGATGTGACATTGTCTCATCCTGATGATAATGCCACTGTAACTTTGGATATCGAAGCTTGGTATGGGGATTATAAAGTAGAAAGACAATTCACTTATGTCAAAAGCAATATAGTCATTACAGAAGTAATTGTAAATAATATTCCATCTGCTCAGTTAACCGGTAATACCATAGCTGCATGGGTTTGGGAAGAAGGCGAAGATGGTAGATGGGTAAGTGGGACTATAAGCGGATCGACTTTCACCTTCTCTGTTGAAGAAAGCGATGATTTTTTCTTACTTGTGACTTTCCCAAGCGGAACAACATCCTATAATTGGAACATAAAAGTAAAACAAACTCAAGATATAATCATAGAAGGTGACGGAACATACGACGGTTCCAGCTTCTCCTGGAACTAAAACAACAGATTTAAAAGACGCTATCTTTGGGGATATCGTCTTTTTTTTGTGTCTAAATAGTGATAGAATTCTGAACATTTCTACACAATAGTAAACAATGGTTTAATTATAATAAAATACAAGATATAATAAAGAAAAAGAGGTGGGAACTTGAAGTGTTTAGTAACCGGAGCCACAGGCCATATCGGCAACGTCTTAGTCAAAAAATTATTTGAAAAAGGCTTCGAAGTCGATGCTTTGGTAATGAAAAACGACGATTACTCCATAATCGAACCTTACGTAAAGATTATCTTTGGCAATATTCTGGACAAAGAAACGTTACTGGAAGTAGTAAAGGGATATGATTTGGTTTTTCATTTGGCCGGAATGGTGGAAATTAGATTTGGCAATAAGAAACAATTATATAAAGTCAATGTTCAAGGAACCAAAAACGTTCTTGAAGTTTGCCAAGCAAATCAGATCAAGCGATTGGTCTATACTTCAAGCGTTCATGCAATCACTGAAGAAAAGAACAATCAACCGATGAAGGAACCATTGATTCATGATTATAAAAAAGTCAAAGGACATTACGGTAAAACCAAAGCAATCGCCACTGATATGATTTTAAATCAAAACTGCCCAACCTTAGAAACAGTAGTGGTCTATCCAGCGGGAATCATTGGACCTTATGATTATAAATTATCCAATTTTGGTCAAGTATTTACCGACTATCTAGCGGGAAGACTTACTGCCTATTTAAAAGGTGGTTATAACTTCGTGGATGTCAGGGATGCCGCAGACGGCATCATTCAAGCTGCTCTTATCGGTAGAGATAAACAAGGTTACATTCTCTCAGGGCACGCCATCACGGTCAAGGAACTGCTGGATGAAATCGCCGACTACACCAATAAAAAGAAAGTCAGAACAAAAATCGCTTATTGGTTCATTAAATCAATGAGTTATCTCGCGGAATTTATCTTTCTGATTTTGCGTAAAAGACCATTGTTCACCCACTATTCAATAGCTGTCTTAAACTCCAACCACAACTTTGACAACACCAAGGCAAAAACCGAACTTGGCTTTAATCCCAGAGATATAAAAGAGAGCATTAAAGATACCGTAGATTTTGCGAAAGAGCATTACTTGGTTAAGGTTGGCAAGAAATATCGCATGAAAATTACCAGATAAATTCGGTTAAAAAATAAATAGATTTTTTCAATGTTTTTTTTACTTGAAACCTCCTGATTTTTCTTTACATCAGGAGGTTTTTTTGTTATCATAGGTCTAGTTTTTTAATATGGCCAGGAGACAATTTAAAGGATGAGAAAAAGTTTTGAATTAGCGGAAATATTTAATGACAATATGGTTTTCCAACAAGGAAAACCAATAAAAATATTTGGTAAATGCGCAAAAAAACAAGAGATAACCATTAAATTATTGGATCAAGAAATTGTCATCAAAACCAAGTCTG
>JAVEWC010000027.1:0-4072 GCA_034004745.1 Candidatus Izemoplasmatales bacterium
ATATCATAATAAAAAACACATTTTCCATATTCACGCTAAAAGAATTCCAATAATTAGAATTATTGTTCGTATTTTTTAAAATGAGGACAAAAAAATACTCATTCTTGTCCTATTTGTTAAGGGTTTAGGAATGAGTAAATTTTTCAAAATTTTTATTAACCTATGAAATTGATTGTAATCTTGACGGGGTTATGGTCGCTATAGACAAAATTCTCATCAAGGGTTTCAACCGTGTCAATATTGAGATTATTGGAAACGATGAAGCCATCAATTAAGTAATACTGATTATTATCGTGATTTTCCGTATCATAAGCTTGATGCAAAAGTCTACAACTCGGTGTTGTTATGTCAACGCCAAAACTAAAGTCGTTTTCCTCGAACCAAACACCGTCCATAGGAAATGCTTGCCAAAACTCATCATTTTTTAATTCAAACAGATATTCGAAATCACTTTCGCCATTTTCTATTATTGCTTGAGGGAAAGTTTGATTGAAATCTCCCCCAACGATAACGTAATTTCCCTTATCATACTCTTCAAGCATCAAAGTTTTTAAAGCTTCCATCTCTTCCAGTCTCATTGTGCCATCATCATAAGCGGACAAATGGACATTGATAACAGTGAGATATTTGTCGCTATCCTTGATGGGATACTTGGTAATCATCATTGCTCTTTTCAGGTTTGCAAGGCTAATTGGCCAATTAAAACTTCCAGGGAGTTGATGTCTTTGTGCTGATTCACCATAAAAATTGCTGAATGTCACTATTCCTGAGTTGACTTTACCCATCATCTGCGAAGGATTGGTATATGGGAAAGGAACGAATATACAGCGGTAATTGTAAGCTAAAACTGAACTCATTTCCAAAAATGTATTGAAATAATCAAGTTGGTTGATGTTGTAAGAACGATGGCTATCGATATCAACTTCCTGAAACAAATAAATGTCAGCGGGATTACTTTCTATTATTCCTTTAATTCCCAGTAAATTTGCCTCAACTTCAGCTTTTGAATCCATTCTCCCCTTAGTACCACCATCCATAGCGAAATCTTCAGTTTGACTCAGAGAAGCATAACCGATATTAAATGTCAAGATTGTCAGAGCTTCATTAATGTCCACGTGGAACTCATCGCCATCCAAAGGGTTATTTTCAATTGATAGCTCGGTTATATCTTCAGGGCGATATTCAAAGATTTGCAATGTTAAAATAAAGCCAACTGAAAAGACAATAATTACTATAACAAATATCATAAGGATTTTTAATGCTCTCTTCATTCTAATTACCTCACTTTTTACCATTATTATATCTCATTTATTGAAAAAATACTTATAAAATCAGTATAATGGTGTATAATTTTTCATAGGAGGATTCTTATGGAAAGAACAATTATCAAAGAGATTTTTAGTGAGAATTTAAAGAGAAATAAAAAAATAAGAGTAATTTTACCAGTGGATTATTTTGATTCTTCAGTTAAAAAATATCCAGTACTATATATGCATGACGGTCAAAATTTGATTGACCCATCACCTTTCAGCAATCATTCTTGGGAAGTTTTGAAAACAATGGATGAAATGTATCAAGAAATCGGTGGAATCATTATTGTGGGCATTGACAGCGATGAGTTCAGAATCATGGAGTATTCAAATTATTTGAGCAACTCATCAATTAAAAGATTGAAAAAACAAAAAATTGAAGATATCCACCCGGAAGGTGATCAATACGGTCATTTTATTATTGAGGAACTGAAGCCTTTAATCGATAATGAATTTAGAACAAAAAAAGATCGACTCAATACATTTCTGGCTGGTAGTTCCTGTGGCGGCAACATCAGCATATATCTAGGACTAAAGTATCAAGATACATTTTCATGTATTGGTGCTTTTTCATCAGCATACTATTTGGTAAAAAAAGGTCTCTATGATTTTTTGGATCAAATCAACTATCGAAAAGATTTTTATGTCTATCATGACATGGGTACAAAAGAAACGGGTATGTTCAGCCGCATATATTTTAATGAACAAAAAGTGTTCCAAAACTTTATTTCAGCTAAATTGCCAAAAGAAAATATTTACCAAGTGATAGATGACGGCGCAACTCACTCGGAAGAACATTGGGCAAAAAGATTTCCTAATTTTTTAAGATTTTGTATTAAAAAAACTTCTTGATATTTTTTCCAATAGGTGTATAATTTAAAAACGGCGATATGAGGAGATGAATTTATGAAATTAGTTATTTACGTCATGACACAAACCAAGATACTGGAAGAATTTCTGAGTGAACTCAATGCAAACGGAGTCAAGGGAGCCACCATAATCAGCGCTACCGGGATGGCTAGAACATTAGCCAAAAGCGACGATATGCATATGTTCGGGTCACTGAAATATCTATTCGAAAACCAAAGACAGGAATCAAATGTCATATTAATGGCTTTACCGGATGAAAAAGTAAAGACAGTCTATAAAGTCATTGATACTGTTTGTGGCAATTTACAAGGACCTGATTCGGGGATTGCCTTTACAGTTCCAATTGAAGATACGGTAGGTTTCAAACTATAAACATGAACTATACAGTATTACTATATACAGCTCTCATAATCGCTACAGGTTTGTTGTTTGGAAAAATAGCCAAATATCTTAAATTGCCAAATGTAACTGGTTATTTAATTGGCGGTCTTTTGATTGGGCCGTCAATATTCAATTTAGTTAAAGAAGAAGCTTTGCCGGGATTGGAAATAGTTTCGGTAGTAGCTTTGGGGTTTATTGCTTTTACTATCGGTAATGAACTTAAACTTAAATACTTTAAAAAAGTAGGGGTCAAACCAATTGTTATCGCTTTTTTTGAAGCGACAATAGCCGTTATTTTTGTTTTTGTCGGACTATTGCTATATTTTTTGATAATAGGTCAACTAAACGTACAAAACATTCGTTTTGCCTTGGTATTATCTGCCATAGCTGCAGCGACCGCACCGGCAGCGACATTGATGGTCATCAGACAGTATAGAGCCAGAGGTCCCTTGACTGAAACCTTATTAAGCGTTGTAGCAATAGATGATTCGGTTGCAGTTTTGTTATTCGGAATTTTTGTGGCCATTGCCAATGCCTTAGATCCCACTAGAGGAAGTGCTTCGGTTTTTTTGCAAATTATGCATCCAATATTTGAAATTCTGATATCAGTTGGAATTGGTGGCGTCATTGGATTAATCCTGGTTTTTGGTTGCATTTGGTTCACCGGAAGGGGAAACAGAATATCATTGACAGTAGCTTCGATAATAATAACTGTCTATCTGGCTCATCTCTTAGGTGGTTCTTCGATACTGGCAGCTATGGTCATGGGTTTTATCTTTACTAACTTCTCGAGTCAACAGGAAAAGGTCAATGAATTGATTTACTTCTTTACTCCACCAATCTACGTCATGTTCTTTGTACTAAGCGGAGTAGAACTAAAATTGTCAGTTCTGATAACGGTGGGAATATTAGGTGTGTTGTATGTAATAATTAGAGTTGTTGGAAAAATTGTTGGTGCATATATTGGTGCCAAAGTCACAAAAAGCGATGAGAACACAAAAAAATATCTTGGCTTTGCACTTATTCCCCAAGCGGGTGTGGCAATTGGTCTCAGTTTAGTTGCGACCACTATATTAAACCCTGAATTGGGCGCACAAATCCGAGCGATAGTTCTGTCAGCAACTGTTATCTACGAATTGACTGGTCCTCTTATTACTAAAATTATTCTAAAGAAGGCCGGAGAAATTACGGCTTCATTATAAAAGAAGGAGAAATCCTTCTTTTTTGTTAAAAAAATTGATTAATAGTGATATAATATTACTAAATTAAAGATAAGAGGTTGAGCTTATGGAATATCTTAAAATCGCCGAAATAAAGGCAACTAGAGGACTTAAAGGTGAAGTCAAAATAAAGTCTTTGACCAATATGCAAAATAATAGATTCAAAATAGGCAACGAACTTTTCGTTATTGAAAACGGCGTATATAAACCGATGATTATAGTGGGTTATCGAGTGATTAAAGATATAGATATTCTTACCTTTAAAGGTTATGACGAGATCAACAAAATCGA
>JAVEWC010000027.1:4172-11648 GCA_034004745.1 Candidatus Izemoplasmatales bacterium
AAAGAATTGCTGAAAGAAGAACATTTAGTCTTTGTTTGCGGCCATTATGAAGGGTTTGACGAAAGGGTTTATGAATTTGTCGATGAAGAGATTTCCCTGGGTGATTTCGTCATGACAGGTGGCGAAGTAGCTGCATTGGCAATGATAGACGCAATAGTGAGGATGATTCCAGGAGTCTTGGGTTCACAGGAATCTTACGAAAAAGATTCGTTTTTCGACAATTATTTGGACTATCCCCAATATACGAAACCAAGAGAATTTATGGGACTAAAAGTCCCTGAAGTCTTGCTGTCCGGTAACCACGCAGAGATAGAAAAATGGCGAAATGAAATGCGTGAAAAAAAGACTAGTGAAAAACGTCCCGACCTATTAAAAAAATGATGTATTCAACGGAAAAAAATATTTGCTTTAAAGATTAGCATATGATATAATACTTATCGCTGAAAAGAATATACCGTGCCTATGTTCCGCTAGATTACTATGAACACCGGCCTAAGAAAAAGGAGTTGACCAAAATGTCGCAGCAATTGATTAAAGATGTCACACAAGAGTTTGTGAGAAATGACATCCCTGAATTTCGTCCTGGAGACACTGTAGAAGTAGGTGTCAAAATCAAGGAAGGAAACAGAGAAAGAATCCAGATTTTCGAAGGTCTTTGCATTAAAAGACAAGGTGGAGGAGTAAGTGAAACTTTCACAGTAAGAAAAATTTCTTATGGTGTTGGTGTAGAAAAAACTTTCTTGTTGCATTCACCGTTAATCGACAAAATCAATGTAGTTCGTCGTGGTAAAGTTAGAAGAGCCCACCTTGGATACATTCGTGGATTATCTGCAAAACAATCAAGAATCAAAGAAAAAAGATAATTTTAAAAATAAAGGCGAGAAATTTCTCGTCTTTGTTTTTTAAACAAATGTTTAGATTTATGAAAATTTTTCATAAAAGCGATTGAATACCTCAAAATATGTGTTAAAATATATTCAATCAATACCTTAAACAAGGAGGTTTTTAGTATGAGCAAAGCCACAATATACAATGTTGCCATTAAAGCTGGAGTATCTTTAGCGACGGTTTCAAGGACATTAAATAATCCTGAAAAAGTTAAACCTGAAACTAGAGAAAAAGTAATGCAAGTCATCAAAGAGTTGGGATATAAACCAAATGCTTATGCTAAAGGTCTTGCAAGCAGAAAATCGACAGCTGTCGCTTTAGTTGTCCCTGATATGTCTCGTTCTTCTGTTGCAGAGATGGTAAACGGGATTGCCATAGAAGCAAAAAAATACAATTATTCTTTAATACTTTATGTTCTTAAAGATAAATATGATGACGAAACGGAATTACTCCAAGAGGTTGTTGCTTCACAGGCAGACGGCATCCTTTATATGAATGATGAAATCAACGAACAACAATACAAGGCCCTGACAATCATAAAGGAAGAATACGGAATCCCTGTTGTTTTGGCCAACACCGTATATCCGTACGACGATTATTTGACTACAGTTTCCATTGACTACTACAAAGCGGGATATGAAATAACGAAAAAACTGGTTGATGAAGGAAGAAAAAATATTTACTTGCTGACAACGGCACGTAAGTATATGGTTAATGATCTTAAGGAAGCTGGATATCAAAAAGCAATGGAAGAAGCATCACTACCAATGAACATTTTCCGTACTAGTGGTGACATAGTAGTCAACACAGTTCACTTCAATGAATTGTTTAGAGAAAAAGGTCAAAAAATCGATGGCGTAGTTGCTGTAAGGGATTCAATTGCGGTTTCATTCATCAACTGCATGATTGAAAAAGGTGTTAAGATTCCTCAAGACATTTCCGTTTTTGGTTTTCAAAACACCAAGTACGCTTCATTATCAAGACCAAAATTATCTTGTGTAGATATCCCAATTATTGATATCGGAGTAAAAGCTATGCATTTGTTGAAGTTGGAAATTGATGGACAAACCATCAACGAAAAATTCAACGAATTACCTCATAACATAATTTTAAGAGAAACAACTAAATAGACTGCGATTGAGCGAGAAAGATAACCCTATTTAATCAGAGAGACGACGGATGGTGAAAGTCGTATTAATAGCTATCATTCACTACACTCAGGAGTCTTGCCATAAAGGCACGGTAAATCCGTTATCTTTACAAGTGCGCTTTTTAAAAAAGTGAATTAAGGTGGTACCGCGGTATTTAATCGTCCTTTAACAAAGGGGCGATTTTTATTTTGAAAAGGAGAAAATTAGGATGAATTTATATGAAGATTTAAAATGGAGAGGATTACTCTACCAACAAACTGACGATGATTTGTCAGATAAACTTAATAAAGAAAGTTTGACTTTTTATTTGGGAGCTGATCCAACAGCAGATAGTCTGCATATTGGTCATCTTTTAGCCTATCTTGTTGCCAAAAGATTAGAAAATCATGGTCATAAACCAATTCTTGTCATCGGCGGCGGAACTGGTCTTATTGGCGATCCCAGTTTTAAGAGCCAGGAAAGAAAATTATTAAGTATTGAAGATTCTTTAAAAAACGCTGAGGGTATAGCAAGACAAGCGCGACATCTATTGCCTGAAGCCACGATAGTGAATAATTATGATTGGCTCTCATCATTGAATGCCATTGAATTTCTACGAGACATCGGCAAACATTTCAATGTTGCCTACATGATGAGCAAAGATTCTGTTAAGTCCAGAATTGAAAATGGCATATCTTTCACCGAGTTCTCTTACCAAATCATCCAAGCTTGGGATTTTGAACACTTATACCGAAACTATAATTGTGTTTTACAAATCGGAGGCCAAGATCAGTGGGGTAATATTACTGCCGGCATGGAGTTAATAAGAAAAATACATACAGTTGATGCAAAGGTATACGGAATTACTTTCCCATTAGTAACTAAAGCTGACGGAACTAAATTCGGCAAGACAGAATCTGGTGCAGTTTGGTTGGATAAAAACAAGACTTCAGTCTTTGAATTTTATCAATACTGGATAAACACTGCCGATCAAGATGTCATAAATAGGCTGAAACAATTTACTTTTTTAACCAAAGAAGAAATAGATGAACTTGAAATATCGATTCAGACTGAACCCGAAAAACGTTTGGCACAAAGAGTTTTAGCCGAAGAGATTACAAAAATTGTTCATGGAGAAAATGAATTAAAGAAAGCTCTTCGCGTTACGGAAGCTTTATTCAGTGGCGAAGTCAGCAATCTTGATCTTGAAGAAGTTGAGATGGGTTTCAGTAATCTTGATTCAATGGAAATAACCGAAGACTCACTATTGGTTGATTGTTTAGTGGACTTGAATCTCGCCTCTTCAAAAAGACAATCCAGAGAATTAATTACAGCAAATGCCATTACTGTCAACGGAATCAAGGTTTCTGATGTGCTAATGGCAGTCAGCAAAAAAGATGCGCTGCATGGCAAATACACCATTATCAGAAAAGGGAAAAAGAAATACGCCGTCATCAAACACAGATAGTAAAAACCTCTCGAATTTTCGAGAGGTTTTATTTATTCGGTAAGATATTTTTTTTGGTATATAACTCTTAAAGCGTTCAAAACACAAAGGATTGCCACTCCAACATCAGCAAAGATTGAAAGCCACATCCACATTAAACCAAAAGCAGACATCACCAAAAATATAATTTTTACAACCAAAGAAAATATGATGTTTTGAGCGGAAATATTTCTTGTTTTTTTAGCGATTCTAATCGCTTTGTCCAATAATCTAATATCATTGTTGATAATTATGACGTCACTTACCTCAATGGCCAAATCGGTTGCACTTCCTAAAGAAACACCAATATCCGCGTTCTTTAATAAAGGCGCGTCGTTTATTCCATCACCTACAAATAAAGATACTGAGTTTGTCCTGATGTCATTGAACTTACTTAATTTCTCTTCCGGAAGTAATTCAGAGTAATATTCAATTCCACCCAATTGCATTGCAATGTCACGAGCTGAATTTTCATTATCTCCAGTCAGCATGACTGTATCGTAAGTTTTCGTGAAAGTTCTGACAGTCTCCATTGAAGTTTCCTTCAACTCGTCTTTTACGACAATATAACCAATGTATTCGCCGTCAAAAGCTACGAAAGTAAATGAGCCTATCGGTAATTTTTCTTGAGTGATTTCGATATTTGCTTGTTCCATCAATTTGCGACTGCCCGCTAACAACACTTTGCCTTCAATTTCACCACTGATACCATATCCTGGGATTTCTTTGACATTGTCAACCTTATAAACGGGGAAATTATTGAATTGAACAATCGCTTTGGCAATTGGATGATTTGAGAATCTTTCTATTGAAGCCGCAAGCATCAATGTCTCCATATTGCTATATTGCTTGACAAAGAAGTCGCCATGGGTCAGTGTGCCAGTTTTATCAAGGGCAATCAATTCTACTTCAGTAATTGCGTGCAAGTAAGCTGAACCTTTAAATAAAATGCCATTTTTAGCCGCTGTTCCTATACCGGCATAGTAACTTAATGGAACTGATAATACTAATGAACATGGACAGGAAATTACTAAGAAGATGGCAGCGCGATAGATATAATCATCAATGTCAACTCGATGCCAAATCAATCCATAAATGACTAATAAAGCCGCTAAACCTACAACTATAGGTGTATAAACTTTAGCGAATTTGGTAATGAACATTTCTCTCTTTGACTTTTTATTTGTTGCATTTTCGATTAAATCGATAATTTTTGCCAAAGTTGAATTTTCATATTCTTGAGTTACTTCAATTTGGACAACATCGCCCACATTAATATTCCCCGACAAAACCTCACTGCCGACATTAACGGTTTTAAGTTTCGCTTCTCCAGTCAATTCTGAAGTATTGAGTGATGTTGACCCCACTATTATTTTTCCGTCCATAGGAATTCTTTCGCCATTTTTAACGATGATTACATCGCCAATTTTGACTTGGGAAGGATCTTTGATTATTACTTTGTTATTGACAAGAACATTTGCGTAATCAACTTTTAAATTTATCAATGATGAGATTTCATTTTTTGATTTTTCTACAGCTCGATTTTGTAAATATTCTCCCAAAGAATAGAGGATTACAACAGCTACGCTCTCTTCATATTTGCCTATCCACATTGCCGCAAAGGTAGCGATAATCATTAAAGTATTTTCGTTGAAAATATCAAATTTTCTTATCCCTTTAATTTGGATGAAAAGAAGTTTAGAAATCAGGAATAAATATCCAATCCAATAGAGGATATCTTTAGTGAGTCCTTTTATATGGGCAAGGTCAGTGTTAAGGGTCTGGTTGACAAAAGGAATGATTCGATATGAAGAAAATGTGAATAAAATCAATAAAACGCCAAAAAGAACGAACTTGTACTCAAAGAAGAAATTAGTTTTCTTGATTTCGACTTTTTGTTCGTAATAATGCGTAATAATATTATCTTCTAATACATCGACAATTGCTTTGATTTCTTTCAAAGCCTTGTCTTCATCATAATCATCTTTAAAATCAACCAGTAAAATCTGTTTAGCATAGTTGAAAGATGCTGAGTTCACGTAAGGTAGTCTTGTTGTACGTCTTTCAACTTTAGCGATACAGTTGGAACAGGTAAGATTTTTCATTTCAATCTTTCTAACCATATTTTCAACCTGCATTTCTAAAATAAAACTTAAGTTTTATATTATAATATTATACTTTAACTAATCTTAATGTCAAATAAATCTATATTTATCCTATATTTCTAGGTCATATTCTTTAAAAATACCTTTGCTTATGGTAAAATATTTCATGAAAGGGTGTGAAATCTATGGATTGGTTAGAGATCGCAAGAAAGTATCAAGATGAATATGTTAATTTAGTTAAGAAGTTACTGAAAATTCCCACAGTTTTAGAAAAATTTGAGCCAAGCAATAAACAGGCTCCTTTTGGCAAAGATATTAAAAAAGCTTTGGATTTAATGTTAAAGACAGCCAAAGATGACGGTTTTATTGTCAAAAACATTGACAATTACGCTGCACATATTGAAATGGGAGACGGTGATGAAGTCTTGGGCGTTTTGGGACATCTTGACGTTGTACCAGCTGGAGGTAAGTGGCACAATCCTCCATTTTCGGCTTATGAAGCAGATGGGAAAATTTATGCTCGTGGTGCAATGGATGATAAAGGCCCTACGATAGCTGCATATATTGCCATGAAAATGATTAAAGACGCAAACATCAAATTAAATAAAAAAGTCAGGTTAATACTGGGATGTGACGAAGAAAGTGGCATGAGATGTATCAAACGTTACCTGGAAAATGAAAAGATGCCTGATTTAGGATTCGCTCCTGACGCAGAATTCCCTTTGATATATGCGGAAAAGGGAATTTATAGTTTTGATCTTGAAGGCGAGTTCGAAGATGATTTGATTGAATCTTTAAAAGCCGGTGAAAGATATAATGTCGTACCGGATGAATGCGTGGTCGTAGTAAAAAATAATTTACAAAAAGAATTTATAAAATATCTACAAGATACCAAAACTCACGGAACAGTATACAAGAATACTTATACGGTCTTTGGTAAGAATGCTCATGCAGCATGGCCGCACTTAGGAAACAACGCCATCTATTTGATGGTAAATTTCTTGAAAAATCATACAATGAATCCTTTGATTCATTTCATAGACAAATATCTTAATGCCGATCATTACGGCAAAAAATTAGGTATCGAAGTTTTCGATAGAGAAATGAAGGAATTGACGCTTAATACCGGTTTTGTCGTATACGATGGACTAAAGGCAAAATTAGGCTTGAATATCAGATATCCAAAGAATTATGATTTTAACAAGGGAGAGGCGAAAATCAAGAAGGCAGCTGGGGAATTCAAACTTTCCTATAGTTTGACCGGAAATTCAACACCTCATTATGTATCACCTGAGGATGAATTAGTGAAATCGCTCCATCAGGCATATAAGAAGTATACAGGCGATCATGATTCCAAGATTATGAGTATTGGCGGTGGAACTTACGCAAGAATCCTTAAAAAAGCTGTAGCTTTTGGACCAAATTTGCCTGGTAAAGAAGATTTGGCACATCAACCGAATGAATATTTGGTAATAAAAGATATGATTACCGCTGCGGCAATATATGCAGAAAGTATAGTGATGTTAGCGGGGGCTTAATCAATGCGACTAAGAAAAGTGCCTTACGCTACGGAATTGCTTTCTGAATATCCCGAGTATGTTGTAAAAGAACCCAAAAGACATTCCGGTATCTGGAATAGTCTATTTGATAATGAGAATCCCATAGAACTGGAAATAGGCTCTGGCAAGGGTAAATTTATTTATGAAAAAGCAGAAAACAACGTAAACATCAATTATATTGGCATCGAAAAGTTTGATTCTGTAATAGTAAGAGCTTTGGAAAAAATGATTTATAAATCTCTTCCGAATCTAAAACTAATCAGATTTGATGCTCAACATATTGACGAAATTTTTTCAAACAATGAGAT
>JAVEWC010000028.1:0-11622 GCA_034004745.1 Candidatus Izemoplasmatales bacterium
ATTGTTTTCTTGCATGCCGGTGATGAATTATTGAGATCCAAACCACTTGTCAGCGGTACTGGTTTTGATCACAACTCATATCAATCCCCAGATGCGGTCAATCAAATCAGATGGGATTTGATGACGGATGACGATACGCAAGATGTTTACAACTACTATAAGGGATTGATTGCCTTAAGAAAAGCACATCCTTCCTTTAGAATGACTACAGCTGAACAAGTTAATGCGAATTTAAACTTTATTTATCAAGAAATTGCGGGCGTAATTGCTTATGAAATTACCAATGAAAGCAGTGGCGATTCAGCTGAATCATTCTTGGTATTCCATAATTCCAATACGACAGATGTCACAATCAATCTTGGTTCTGGAGCTACTTATTATTTAGTGGTAAATGGTGAGCAAGCAGGTACAACAACTATTCAGACCTTTACTGGTGGAAGCCAGATGGTTGTTACCGCAAATTCAACATTTGTTGTAATAATGGATTATGATAATCGTTAACGAATAACTGTTTTATAAATAGCACAAATTCCTCTCATTTGATGAATTTGTGCTTTTTTTATTTTTTTGCAAAAAGTTGTGAGTGTTCTTATTGCATAAATATTTCAAACATGGTAGAATAAAATAAACAAAAACGAACATAAGTAAACAAGGAGGTGCTATTTATGATCAGCAATAATCGTCAACTGGAAATTCTGGAATTGTTAACACAAAAGGGAAATGTAACGGTCGAGGAATTGGCGGTTAAATTCAATGTATCGAAAATGACAATCAGAAGAGATTTGGAAAAGCTTCAGGAGAACAACCTTTTACAGAGAACTCACGGAGGAGCTTTGATGAATCGTGTGCTTTTACAGGAAATGGCATACAATGAAAAGCGAGAAGAACATGCAGAAATTAAACAATGCATTACTAAAAGAGCTCTTTCTTTCATCGAAAACAATCAAACGATTTTTCTTGATGCGGGAACAACCACTTACGAGTTAGCGCAGAAATTACCCAATCAAAACTTGACAATCGTCACCAACGATATCCGGCTGGCAGCGCATTTGATGCTGACAAACAACAAAGTAATCTTTTTGGGCGGCATGATTGGTAAGGAAACCGGAAGCGTCAATGACAATTTCACACAGGACATGCTCGCATCACTTAGCATCGACATTGCCTTTTTGGGTACATCTTCAGTCGATAATGACATGAACCTTTGCACGCCTGATATCAATAGAATGAAGTTAAAGAAGATAGCTTATAATGTAGCTGAGAAAAGAATTCTTTTGGTTGATTCTTCCAAATTTTACTCAAAATCGCTTTATAAGATCTTGAACATCAATGATTTTGACGTGGTAATATCCGATTTTGATATCAAGGATGTTATCGGCTATGATATAAAATCAACGGAATTCATTACGGTAAAATGCAAAAGAAAAGAGGATAAATGATGTTAAAAACCTTATTCGTCTGCGATGATTCAACTGGAGCTAACGCCAGTGCGATATTATTGAACAAACTCAATTTCAAAACTTTGAGTGCCATAAACCAAAAGGATCTACCCGATTTTTCCGGTTATGATTCATTAGCTGTTTCTACCGACAGCAGAGGTGTTGAAGGAACTGTTGCCAAAACCAGAGTTTTGGATGTACTGAAAAGTTTCAAGAATTGTGAAATCCTGGTTTTGAATAAAAGAGTAGACTCAACATTGAGAGGGAATCTCGGAGCTGAACTAAATGCTTTCAAAGAGATTTTTCCCAACAGGAAAATCGCTATAGTCCCAGCTTTTCCCAAATCGGGAAGAACTTGCTTGAATGGTCAAGTTTTCGTAAATGGCATCAGTTTGGAAAAGACCGATGTAGCTAAAGATCCCAAGATGCCGATTGATACTGCGGATGCTTATACCTTGTTCAAAAAGCAGTTTGAAGGATCATTAGCCAACATCTATAAAGACGTTTATGAAGATAAAGAAAAGCTGACAAAATTAGTTGAGAATGTTTATCAAGACTTTGATGGCATCATTTTTGATGCCGAAACAAATGAAGACATTGCCTTGATTTCCAGAGTGCTTTGCGGATTGAAATACGAAATAATTACGGTAGATCCAGGTGTTTTCACTTTCTATTACACAAGAGAAAAAGTAAGAGAAAAACTGACAAAAGAAAAATACCTGTATTTGGTTGGCAGTGTCGTGGATACGACTTTCAAACAGTTGAAGTATGTCAGGGGGAAAAACACTTTCAAGGTCATTCCTCTAAATCCGCTAGATTTGCTGGAAGAAAAGAATTTAATCGCAATTAGCAAAGACGTTACTGAAAAAATCATAAATTCCACTCATACCCATATTGCCATATCAACATTTGATCTGGATAATCGAGTAATTCTTGATTTGTTTAAGATTGCGGAAGAAAAAGGCATCAAAGTTGATAATGTTTCGAAAATCATCAATTTATCACTAGCGAAGATCGCTAAATACGTACTAGAAAATGCCAAGATCAAGGGTATCTTTTCAAGTGGTGGTGACACTACTTTGAGTTTCTTGTTGGATAACTCGGCCAAGGGAATAGAATTAGTTGATGAAGTCATGCCTTTATGTGTTTATGGGAAAGTGGTTGAAGGCAGATTCCATGGTTTGCCAATTATCACCAAAGGCGGTATGATTGGCAATGAAGATGCATATTTAATAATAAGTGAATATTTTGAGGAGGAAGTAAGATGAATAAACCGATAATTGGTGTTCCTATCGGCGATCCTGCAGGGATCGGTCCGGAAATAGCAATAAAATCCGCAATTGACGAAAGAGTTTTGGCTGTCAGCAATCCGCTTTTGATTGGTGACGTGAATGTACTAAAAAACATCATTGATCTTTACAAATTGCCAGTAGAATTAAAAGAAGTCGATGACCCGCGATTAGTTGTTTTTGAAAAGAATGTAATTTATGTCTATCCTGTCAACAACATCGATATGAATAAGTTGATTCTGGGGAAAGTTGACGCTATGTGCGGTCAAGCAGCCTTTGAATACATCAAGGCTAGCGTAGACTTGAGTAACAAGGAATTTATAAAAGCAATTGCGACCACACCTATCAATAAAGAAAGTTTAAAAGCTGCCAATGTTCCTTTCATTGGACACACGGAAATTTACGCAGCTTTATCCGATACACACGATCCTTTGACCATGTTTGAAATCGAAAAACTTCGTGTATTCTTTTTGTCACGTCATGTGTCTTTAAGAAAAGCGATTGACATGGTGAAAAAAGAAAGAGTCATGGACTATATCAAACGTTCTCATGAAGCTCTGGAAAGACTTGGAGTAAAGGGGACGATTGCCGTGGCTGGTTTGAATCCGCATTCTGGCGAACACGGACTATTCGGTTGGGAAGAAGTTGAAGAAATTGTTCCTGCAATCGAAGAAATGCAAAGACAAGGTTATGACGTAGTTGGTCCAGTGCCAGCAGACAGTATCTTTGCGATTGGCTTATCGGGAAAATGGGCAGCGATTTTATCGCTTTATCACGATCAAGGGCATATCGCCACCAAGACTTATGATTTTCATCGTACTATTTCCATCACAAACGGCATGCCATTTTTAAGAACTTCAGTTGATCATGGTACAGCTATGGATATCGCTGGCAAAAACATTGCCAATGAAATCTCGATGTCAGAAGCGATTATCTTGGCTGCCAAATATGCGCCATATTTCAAAAAGAGATAAAAAAAGAACATATTCGCACAAAACAGCATTGACATTAATGCTGTTTTGTTATAAAATAACGATGTTAATACCATAAAAGCACAAAATCAAACAAATATTAAATATAAAAATGGAGGAAATTTATGAAAGCTATTATCTCAGGCGACCCGATGATTACAAGCGAAATGTTTAAACCGGCATTTGACAAACATGTGAAGAAATTTTTCAATGAATTGGCAATGCAAGATTTTGAAACGGAGTGGGCTCGACTCCAAGACAGAAGACTAAGAGTCGAACAACAAGGACCGGAAATCGAAACAGTACCGGAAATTGTTTTGAAAGAAGGCAAGAATGCTGAATTGTTGGCAGGATTGTTTGTGCCTGTTTCTTCAAAATTGATGGACGCGATGCCGAATTTAAGAATTGTCGGATTGGCAAGAGCGGGAAAAGAAAACATCAATTTGTCTGAAGCGACAAAAAGAGGAATCTTGGCTTTTAACGTCATGGGCAGAAACGCCGAAGCTGTATCCGATTTTGCGATTGGGTTAATGCTCGCTGAATCCAGAAACATCGCCAAGGCTCATAATTCAATCAAAAACAAGGGCTGGCAAAAAGAATTTTCCAACGTCGATTTCGTACCGCAATTAAAAGGGAAAAAAATTGGTATAGCAGGATTTGGCTATATCGGCAGACTAGTAGCACAAAAACTTCAAGGATGGGATTTGGAAGTATTGGTATATGATGCCTTCACTCCTGAAGCTGATATCAGAGAAGCAAATTGCACTCCTGTCGACAAGGAAACATTATTCAGGGAATCTGATTTCATCAGCATTCATCTGCGTTTGGTTGAAGCTACCAAAGGATGGGCTTCAAAAGAATGTTTGGATTTGATGAAACCAACGTCTTATTTAATCAATACAGGTAGATCAGGTCTCGTTGACATGAAGTATTTGTATGAAGTGTTGAAAAACAAGAAGATAGCTGGAGCCGGATTGGATGTTTTCGATGAAGAACCTATTGATCCGAATTCACCTTTCCTCGATTTGGAAAATGTGACTTTAACTACTCATATCGCCGGTACAACTACTGAAGTTTTGACTGGTTCACCTTATTTATTGTTTGAAGATATCGAAAGATTTTTATCAGGCAAGAAAGCGCAGTTCATCCTTAATCCTGAAGTGCTTGAAAATGAACAATTCAAGAAATGGCTTATGGGGGTTAAGAAATGATTGCCAATTTAAATGACGTATTATACAAGGCTTTAGAGAATAAATATGCTGTCGGCGCTTTCAATGTCTATAACTATGAAACCATCAAAGCGGTTATCGAAGCCATCAAAGAAAATAAAACACCGGCAATCATTGCCTTTGGAGAAAAATATCTGGCAAATATGGAATTGAAGGAAGTTGCCAATTTGGTAAGAACCATGACTTTGGATATGGATTTACCTGTGGTGCTCCATCTTGATCACACCAAGGATATCGATACCATCAAGAAAGCAATAGATTCAGGGTTCACTTCCGTGATGTATGATGGATCTGACCTTAGTTTTGAAGATAATCTGGCTAATACGAAATTGGTGGTTGAATACGCTCATCGTGCCAATGTTACGGTGGAAGCTGAACTTGGTTCATTGGCCTTGGGAAGTCATTCCAATGAAGATGAAGGCGAAACGAAATACACTGATCCATTGCAGGCAAAAGAATTTGTCGAAAAGACCAAAGTTGATTGTTTGGCGGTTTCCATCGGTACTGTTCACGGTATGTATAAAGGCGAACCAAAGATTTCCGTTGAAAGATTAAAAGAAATTAAAGCTTTGGTGGATATTCCCTTAGTATTGCATGGCGGTAGTGGAACACCGAAAGATATCGTTCATGAATGCATTAAAAATGGTATTGCCAAAATTAATGTCAATACCGAAATTTCTCGTCAAGTGGTTATGCTGTTTGAAAATCTGATAGCTAAAAATCCTGAAGTGCATTACTCACAGTTAGGAACTAAAGCAGTCAAGGTTGCCAAAGAAACCATCATTGAACATATGGAGATGTTTAAAGTCTATGAATAAAGAAAAAGCTATCGCAATCGTTGATGTAGGCACGCAAAGCATGAGAACCATCCTTTATAATAAATTGGGTGAATCTTTATATACTTCGCAATTGCCTTACTCACCAATCTTCCATGGTATTGAAGTTGAACAAGACCCTCGTACCTGGAAAGATACGCTTTATGCAACTTTAAAAGATATCAACGATTATGCGAAGAAAAACAAAATAACCATCGAATCAATTTCTTTGACCTCACAAAGAGCTTCAATAATTCCTGTCAATCGTCAAGGCAAGGTTTTGTACAACGCAATCACTTGGCAAGACAGAAGAAGTTATGAGGAAACCAAAAGTGTCAAGGAAAAGATGTCGATGCTCGATATCTATCATAAAACCGGACTGCGTTTGGACTCGTATTTCAGTGCACCAAAGATGAAATGGGTTAAAAACAATATGCCTGAATTATATGATGAAACCTATAAATTTATCGGTGTCCAGGATTATGTCGCTTATTTGCTTACCGGTAGATTCGTGACTGACGTCACCCAAGCTGCCAGAACGCTCTTAATGGATATTCACAGGTTTGAGTGGGATGATGATTTGATTGAAGCCTTTGATCTTGACAAAAGCAAATTGGTTGAAATCGTCAAACCTGGAACTTCAATCGGTACACTATCCGAACAAGCGATTGAAAAAACCGGTTTGGCAAAAGAGATAGATGTAATATTGGCCGGTGGTGACCAACAATGTGCAGCTGTGGGGCTTAACGTTTTGACTGAAGGAACGCTGGAAGCCAATATCGGTACTGGTTCTTTCATCATTGCCCATGCGGAAAAACCGGTGTTCGACGAAAATATGCGCGTCCTTCTTTCTGCGAGCGCCGTGCCAGGAAAATGGGTTGTCGAAGCGGGGTTACTCACGTCAGGTAACATCTATGCTTGGTACAGGGATCAATTTTATAAAGAAGAAACGTTTGACAATATCAATCAAGAAGTCATCAATTCTCCTGCGGGGGCTAAAGGGCTATTGTTGGTACCGCATTTTAAAGGTAGTGCCGCTCCTTATTGGAATCCGCTTTCAAAAGGTGTATTCTTCAACGCAACCCTTGAACATAACCGCGGTGATTTTGCAAGAAGCGTTCTTGAGGGAATAGCACTTGAAATGGCCGAGAATATTGAATTGATTGCGGATTTGATCGGTTATGTCGATATCATCCATGCGGCTGGCGGTTTAACGAAGTTTCCAACCTTCAATCAAATTCAGGCGGATGTTTTCAATAAAGCAGTCTCCGTATATTCTTCAGCGGAAGCAACTGCTTTGGGTGCTTTAATCTCGGCTTTGGTTTCCAAAGGGATATATAAAACATATAATGAAGGTTTCCAAAGTTTAAGAGGAAAAGCACAAAAGGTAACTTATCACGCTGACCCTAAGAATAGATTCTTGTACACCAAGATGCTGAGAACCAAGAAACAACTGTACCATGCGTTAAACGATTCGCAAATATACACTTACATGTCAATGAAATGATCATGAAAAGCACAAAAATGAACCAAGATTTACCGAAAAAGTACTTATTTATTTAGGAAAACGCTTACAAAACTCACAATATAAACACAAAAGAACAGAAAGCGCTTGCTTTTTTGAAAGAAATATTTTATACTTAAAAAAGATTTATATTATTTAAAAAATATAAAATAAAAAGAAAAGGAGATTTAAAAATGTTCAAAGGATTATTTGCAGCTTTTGATCCAAGTCTAATCAACCCTACTCAGATGATGATTGGACTAGCTGTCGGTGTTGTGGTTTTAGTATTGTTAGTAACAATGACTAAAGTCCAAGCATTCGTCGCAATTATTCTTGCCGCATTGTTAGTAGGTCTTATCGGTGGTGTACCTGGTGGAGAAATTCCTGGGATTATCGCAAAAGGCTTCGGCGGCACATTAGGTACCATTGGTATCATTATCGGTTTCGGCGTTATCATGGGACAAATTTTCGAAGTCTCAGGTGCTGCAGAAAAAATGGCGAGAATCTTTATCAGATTGTTTGGTAAAGGCAGAGAAGAACTAGCTTTAGCATTAACTGGTTTTATCGTATCAATCCCTATTTTCTGTGACTCTGCATTCGTTATTCTTTTCCCAATCGCGAAATCAATCTCTCAAAAAACTAGAAAGAACTTGGTTGTAATCGCTGGTGCTTTAGCTATGGGTCTAGTAATTACTCATACAATGGTTCCACCAACACCAGGTCCGATCGCCGTAGCTGATGCTTTCGGAGTTAATTTGGGAACTATGATTCTTATGGGTCTTGTTGTTTCTATCCCAATGACTATTGCTGGTTTATTCTACATTAAATGGGTTGGAAAGAGCATCAATATCGTTCCAAACGAAAAAGGCGAACCTGAAAGAGTAGAAGTTGGTGGCAACAATGTCGTAGTAGATTTCGATTTAAGTGCTGAAAGAGATAAAGAACTTCCAAGTGGATGGTTATCTTTCGCTCCAATCGTTGTTCCTATCTTGTTAATCGTCATCAACCAAATTTTAGTTGCTGCTGCTAATTTAACTGGTTTCTGGCAAGGATTCTTCGGATTTATCGGTCATCCAATTCCTGCAGTTGCAGTTGGTGTTCTAATTGCTATCTATGGTTTAGGATTCAGAATGTCCAAAAAAGAAATATTGCCTCATATGGAATCTGGTATTAGACAAGCTGGTATCATCTTATTGGTTACTGGTGCCGGTGGTGCATTAGGACAAGTAATTAAAGATACAGGTCTTGGCAACACAATCGCTAATGCAATTGTTAACTGGGGTATTCCGGTAATTTTATTACCATTCATCGTAGCTACAGTTGTTAGATTTATCCAAGGTTCTGGTACAGTTGCGCTTGTAACAGCTGCTTCAATTACCGCTCCAATCGTTATCGCTGCTGGTGGTTCACCTGTATTCGGCGCTTTAATGGCAATGGTCGGTGGTGTATTCTTCGGATACTTCAACGATTCTTACTTCCACGTGGTTAACCGTTCAATCGGCATCACTGATTCTAAGGAACAACTTAAATTCTGGTCTGGTGCTACAACCGCCGCTTGGTTAGTGGGCTTCGTAGTAATCATGATTCTTAACTTGATCCTTGGCACTGTAATGTAATTTAATCTTTTTATAATAAGTTTAGACAGTTTCTCTTTCCTTAAAAACTAGACGGGAGAAACTGTCTATTATTTTTATGTTGGGAATTGAGCGATTTCAAAAATTTCATCTATCTAAAATACTGGTTTAAGTGATATAATATTCACGGTGAAATAAATGAAACTTTACTTGAAACAAAAAGGCATCATGTTTTTTACTTTTCTTTTTTATTATCTCTTAATCGAATTTGTTGCCTTCAGATGGCTTGACTTCAGTTTTTTGCCGGAGTCTTTTCTTATTGATTTGCTATATATCTCGATGATTGGATTAATTCCTTCATTATTTAAATCACATAAAATAAGCATGGTTTATTACACCTTGATTCTTGCTTGGGTCATGACCTTGTTTTTGATCAATGCGACGACTTATTCAGTCTATTTCGATTTATTTACGCTCCAGCAATTGACATTAGTCGCAGAAGCGACCAATGTATTCAATTTTGAATTCTTGGCGATTCCCGCAATCATTATTGCGGCCGTGATAGGAATTTCTTATTTTGTGACCATAATCTTATTATACCGAAAGATATACAAGTCAGCTCCGAATGATAAAGCTTTTTACCAACGAGCTCTTCCGGTTTCTGTTATTTCCGCTATTATTATAGCTTTAGTTTGGCTCTTGCCTTTAACTTCAATCAAGCACTTCAAGAATTCGGATTACATCATGACTTTTAGAAGGGCGTCCCTTGAAGAATACGGGTTATTGGCATATTACGGTAAAGAAACGAAAATTATCTTTTCCAGCATGTTCATCAGAAGTGACGCTGATGACGTTGCCGATATGATTGAGTACGATCTTTCTTTACCAAGCGATTACTATGGTTTGTTGGAAGACGCCAATGTGATTACCATTTTGGTTGAGTCGCTTCAACCTTTTGCGGTAAACCCAGTCTTGACGCCCAACCTCGATAAATTGGTAAATGAGGGTCTCGAATTTACCAATTCCTATAGTGAAAATAAAACCAATGTTTCAGAAATGATTGCAATGACGGGCAATTATCCGGCAATCACCTTTTTGCCTAATACTTTTGCGTATGATTTCTCAAATTCTTTACCAAGCGTCCTTTCAGAAACTTATGGATATCGCACTGGATATTTTCATGATAACGTCAGTACGTTTTATGCAAGAAATCGTTTGATTCCGGCATTAGGTTTTACCGAAGGCTATTATCATGATGATTTATTTCCAGGGGAAAAGTTATGGAACTGGAATGGTGATTACACCTTGGACAGTATAACTATTGAAAAAATCCTGGATAAAATGGAATTGGGTGAAGAGCCTTTCTATTACTATTGGGCGACGATGGTTTCACACGGACCTTACAACTATGGACCGGGCAATAAGGAACTATTCACTGAAGCTGGCTATTTCCAAGCGATAGACGAAGCGGAAGCTGCGGGACTATGGACTAATCCTTTGGAGGGTAAAGCTGAAATTGACCAACAACGCATAAGACATTATCAAGCAGCAATCATGGATTTTGACAAGGCTTTGGGAATCTTGTTGGAAGAGTTAGAAGAAAAGAATTTGCTTGAAGAAACGATTTTAGTGCTTTTTGGTGATCATAACGTCTATTATCATGAACTGGCTGTCAAAATGAATGATGTTGATAAAACGATGTATTACGATATGGATCTATACAGTAGTTTTCTTAATATCTATAATCCTTTGTTGACGGAAAATTACTTGGAAGATAACGGCACCAATCAGATTGAAAAATTTGCATCACCATACAATATCGTACCGACGCTGTTTGATTTGCTCGGACTTTCCTATAATCAAAACTTGATGTTGGCTGAGTCAATTTTTAACGATGTCGATGAAGTTTTTTACTCGCATAAATTGTCGGGATTCTTTGATGATCAAGTGTTCTCGGATGATGGCTATGAGATAAATTTTCAAGAAAATCCCATTAGTGATGAGTATTTGCAGGAATTCTTGATTACTACGGAGAAATTAAGAAAAAGACAAGAAACAATCAATTATTGGTATGACTTAACCAAACGACCAATAAGATAAATTTAGCAAGGTGTTTTTGCTTGCTTAACAATAAATTCATAGTATAATATCATTGTTCAAGGAAATTTGAGGTGAAGTTAAGATGTGGGAATCAATTTGGTCATTTATATCCAGTGTGCCCCTATGGGAGGCCGCTTTGATACTTTTTGCTAAAGTCATTGAAGTTGCAATTTCGACTTTAAGAATAATCTTTATCGGTAAGGGTTTAAGAAAACCTGGTACACTGTTGGCATTAATCGAAATATTATTATGGGTTTTCATAGCCTCAAGAGTTATAACCGGCATGGCGGAAACACCGATGAAAGGAATTTATTACTCAGTCGGATTTGCGGCAGGGGTTTATTTAGGTTCAATCTTGGAAAGCCGTTTAGCCGTTGGTAAAGTTTTGATTCAGGCTGTAATCATGAAAGACGAAGCCAATACCGTCATCAACGCTCTTCGGGAAGCTGGTCATGGTGTTACTTCCATCGACGCTCATGGAAAGTATAAAGAAAGAGAAGTCTTGATGATTTTTGCCAATCGCAAGAACAAACAGGCAATCTTGAAATTGATTTCGGAAAATGACGATGATGCGCTTGTGGTAGCGAACGAAGTCTCTTATTTAAGGGGCGGATTTGTCAGCCCTTGGCGAAAATTGGCTAAGTAAAATCCAGCTATGATTATGAATGAAATTTTATGAAAAGTTCTTGAAAATAATCCTT
>JAVEWC010000159.1:0-2531 GCA_034004745.1 Candidatus Izemoplasmatales bacterium
GTTCCAGAAAATGTCAGACAGGCAGTAATCAACAATGGCGGAGGATATTACAATCACCGTTTATTCTGGGAAATTCTAACTCCAGATAAGACGGAAATGAGCGACAAATTAAACAAAGCAATCGTAAAAGATTTTGGCTCTGTTGAAAAATTCAAAGAAGATTTTTCCAATGCAGCTGCAACGAGATTCGGAAGCGGTTGGGCTTGGTTAGTCGTTAATAAGGACGGTAAGTTAATTGTTACATCCACCGCTAATCAAGATGCGCCGTTTGCAATTGGAAATCCGATTCTCGCTCTGGATGTTTGGGAACATGCTTATTATTTAAATTATCAAAACCGTAGACCTGATTACATCAATAACTTCTGGCACGTGGTAAACTGGAAAAAAGTATCCGAAAACTTCGAAAAGTCTTTATAATATATTTTAAAAAACGCCAAAAGGCGTTTTTTTCTTACTTTCGTTTAAACTTTATCGTAAATAAGTGATATAATAATCATTAACAAGGAGTGATTATATGAACAAATGTTTAATTGTAGTTGACTTTCAAAACGACTTTATTGATGGCCAACTTGGATTCGAAGAAGCTATTGATATCAGAGATAAGATTGTTGAAAAAATAGAAGATTACAGAATTAATAACTTTGACATTATCTTTACCATGGATACACACGAAGAAAAATACCTTGAAACTGAAGAGGGTAAAAATCTACCAGTCAAACATTGCATAAAAGGCACTGAAGGTCACAAACTTCATAAGTCTGTGGAAGCTTTAAAATCGCCAAAAGATAAGGTTTTTGAAAAACACACTTTCCCTTCTTTGGAATTAGGAAAGTATTTGGAAAATAAAAACTATGATGTAATAGAACTCTGTGGTCTGGTATCAAACATCTGTGTTATAAGTAATGCTATAATAGTAAAAAGCGCTTTACCAAACGCACATGTAATAGTTGATGCAGAAGCTACCGATTCTTTTGACAAAGCATTGCATACCAAATCTTTAGATGTTATGGAAGGGCTTCAAATCGAAGTGGTAAATAAAAAATGAAATACCGACAATCAATGGTTATAGACTTTTATGAATTAACAATGGCAAATGGTTTTTTTCTCGAAGGCAAAAAAGATAAAATAGTATATTTCGATCTTTATTTCCGCAAAACTCCCGATAATGGTGGATACGCTATTTTTGCCGGTTTGGAAACAATGGTTAATTACATTGAAAATCTACACTTCACCAAAGAGGATGTTGAATACTTAAGAAAACAAAAATTATTTAACGAAGAGTTTCTAAAGTATCTGCTTGATTTTAAATTTACTGGAGATATTTATGCTTTCAAAGAAGGAAGCATTATGTTTCCTAATGAACCGGTTGTGACAGTAAAAGCAAAACTTATTGAAGCGCAAATAATCGAAACTTTCCTTTTACAGACAATCAATCACCAGAGTTTAATAGCAACTAAAGCTTCAAGAATTAAATTTGCAGCACAAGGAAAGAAAGTCTTGGAAATGGGTGCGAGAAGGGCTCATGGTGAATCTAGCAGTATCTTGGGATCTAGAGCTGCCTATATCGCAGGTATCGATGGCACTAGCAATGTCGCAAGCGATCAACTTTTTGGTGTTCCTGCAGGTGGAACTATGGCACACTCTTGGGTTCAACTCTTTGACAACGAATATGAAGCCTTTAAGGCGTATGCAAAGCACTATCCAAATAACTCAACTTTTTTAGTTGATACATATGACACTCTAGGTAGTGGTGTACCGAATGCAATAAAGGTAATAAAAGAAATTCTTTTACCCATAAATGCAAAAAATTATTCCATACGCATCGATTCAGGTGACTTAACATATCTTGCAAAACAAGCTAGAAAAATGTTCGATGAAGCTGGTTTGCCTGATTGCAAGATTATTGTCAGCAATGCACTGGATGAAAGATTGATTCAAACCTTGATTACCCAAGGAGCACCTATTGATTTGTTTGGCGTTGGCGAAAGATTGATAACCGCAAAAAGCGATCCGGTTTTTGGTTCAGTGTATAAACTTGTTGCCATCGAAAGAAATAACAAAATCGTTCCAAAAATCAAAATCAGTGACAACGAAGAAAAGATTACAACACCTCATTTTAAGAAGGTATACCGAATTTACGCCGAAAACGGTAAGGCTGAGGCTGATTTAATTACATTGCATGATGAAGTTATCGATACTAATGTGCCATTAACTATATTTGATCAGTATAGCACTTGGAAAACAAAAACTTATGAAAAGTATACTTTAGTAGAAATGCAAAAACCTATATTTTTAGCCGGTAAAAAAGTCTATGAATTACCAACTCTCAAAGAGGTTAAAGACTTCGCCGAAAAAGGACTCAATAGTTTATGGGAAGAATTAAGAAGATTTGATTTCCCGCATAAATATTACGTTGACCTCTCTAAGAAATTATGGGATGTAAAGCAAAAATTAATTAAAACTAATCAATTATAAAAACAAAGAGACAGGCTCAAACGCCTGTCTCTTTACTAATTATAGGAAGATTTCAA
>JAVEWC010000029.1:0-11374 GCA_034004745.1 Candidatus Izemoplasmatales bacterium
AAACTGTTCATGCAATATTTTCAACCGGGAATCTTCATTTTTATGATTGTCAAGGATCAATCACGTTTATATCGCGGCCATGTGGTCAGAAATATCGTCGCAATCGATAAGTTGCTGGCACCAAATAAAAACAAACCAACAATTTACTATGATATTTCAATGATAAAAAGCGGAATCAAATCCCTAATCAATCTGAACCGCAATCGTTTATTCATCGATTTTGAAATGAGTATGCCGCCATACAACAATTTTCAGGATTTCGTTTCCGAGATTATTCAGGTCGGTTATATCCTGACAGATGAATCAGGCAATATATTGGATGAGTTCAGCAGTTACATCAAACCAAAGTTGTTTCCTGAACTATCAATCAGGACAAAGAAATTCCTGCATATAGAACAAAGTGATGTCGACGGTGGCAACTCCTATGAGTTTTTACACAAAAAAATCATGGAAGTACAGAAGAAATACTCCCCGATAGTTTATGTCTGGGGTAAGAATGACCAGTTGGAACTCAATAAATTAAACAAAATCCATCGCTTGAGTAATTTTACCAAGTCGATGCAATTCATTGATTTATTGAGCATGCATAAAAACTATTATGGATTAAAGAATGATATTGGCTTGTTCAACGCCTACAACATCTATTCTGAAGCCATGGATTTGAATCACCAAAAACATGACGCTTTGGAAGATGCCACCATCACTAAAGATATCTTCTACGCCTTCAAGGATGTTTGCAATAATAAGAAAACAGTTATATTCGAATAAAAAATTGACGATTTCTCGTCAATTTTTTTATAATACCATAATAACTGGCATAATCATCGGTTCTCTTCTGGTTTCTTCCAGGATATATTTCCGCAAGTTTTTTATGATTTCATTTTTCATGCCGGTCATGTTCAACTTGTGTTTTGGATTCAAATACTTTTCGGTAACGTCAAGAATTATTTCTTGCATATCCTTGGTTATTTTATCGTTTTCTTCGAGATAGATGAACCCTCTTGAGATGATGTTAGGCGTGCACATAACTTCATAATTAGCTTGAGAAATGGTAAGGATGACTGATAAAAGTCCATCTTCGGATAGTTCTCTACGATCCTTGATTACCAAGGATCCTACCTCGCCAATACTTTCGCTATCAACGTAAATATCAGAAGTCTTGACCTTGGTTTTTATATAAGCATTATCAGGAGTTAAGGCCAAAACGTCGCCATTTTCCATAATGAAGGTATTCTCTGGTTTTACTCCGGTATCAATCGCAAGTTGCGAGTGTATCTTTAACATTCTGTATTCGCCATGAATAGGCATGAAGTACTTAGGTCGCATCAGTTTAAGCATTAATTTCAATTCGTTCTGTCCGCCGTGACCTGATGCATGAACGTCGGCGAAAGGCGATTGGGTTATGACGTTCGCACCATGTTTATAAAGCATGTTGATGGTGCGATTGACGCTTTCCAGATTTCCCGGAATTGGAGAGGAAGACAAGATAACCGTATCTCCGGGAATAAGGGCGATTTGACGATGGGTGTTGGCAGCGATTCTCGTTAAGGCAGCCAATGGTTCGCCTTGAGACCCCGTACAAAGAATCGTTAAATTTTTGTCCCTGATTTCCGATTTGGTCCGCGTATAAATAAAAGTTCCTTTAGGAGCTCTGATATATCCGAGCTTATATCCGACATCAATGTTCTTAGTCATTGATCTACCAAAAACAGCTATCTTCCTGTTGGTAGCCAAAGACGCTTCAACAATTTGTTGGATACGATGGATATTGGATGCGAAAGTGGAGATGATGATTCTACCATCAATGGATTCAAACATCTCTTTGATGTTTTCTCCAACCACTTTTTCGGAAGTAGTAAAGTCTTCGAGTTCGGCATTGGTTGAATCGGATAAAAGGCATAAAACGCCATCTTCACCGATCTTTGCCATTTTTTGATAGTTTGAATCGTTTCCCGTAGGAGAAAAGTCAAACTTAAAATCTCCAGTATGGACAATTACACCTGCTGGAGTAGTTATCTTCAGACCAAAGGAATCGGGAATCGAGTGATTGGTCCGAAAGAAAGTCACACTGATATTGTTAAATCGGATGTTGTCATTTTCTTCGTATTTTTGTAAATTTACTGGGAAATCAACTTTCTCTTCCAGCTTTGCCTGAATCAGTCCGTGTGATAAGCCGCTAGCATAAATCACAGGTACGCTTACCTGCCTAAGTAAGAAGGGGATGCCGCCGATATGATCTTCGTGACCATGAGAAATGACTAAAGCCTTGATCTTATCTTCGTTATCGATAAGATAGGAATAATCAGGAATTACATAGTCGATACCCATCAAATGTTCGTCTGGAAATAAAAGGCCAGAATCGATGATGATAATCTCGTCAAGGTATTGGACGCAATACATGTTTTTACCAACTTCTCCAAGTCCACCAAGAGCAAAGACTAATGCTTCCTCCTTCAATTCAATTTTGTTGTTCATAATAAATCCTTTCATAAATTATTTTAATTTAACAAAGATATTATATCTTTTATCGCTTCTAAATGCAATTGATTAGCCGTTAGGATTTTAAAAAACCGGTAGTTATTTATTTGTTGCCATTAATTTGATATAATTGTTACCTAAGGAGAAGATATCTTGATTGCTCAAATTTTAGTCGATGTAAAAGCCAAGAACGTCAATAAGACTTATGACTATCTTGTTCCGGAAAATCTAATTGATTTTATTGAAATAGGCGCTAGAGTAGTAGTGCCTTTTGGCAGTCGCCAGGTCATGGGTTTTGTCTTGGGCTTAACTGACAAAAGTGAGTATGACCAACAATTAAAAACTATAACGAAAATTCTTGATTTAGAATCTTTTCTAACGAAAGAATTGATAGATATAGCTTTGGATTTAAGCAAGAAAACCAATACTTTATTAATCAGGGTCTTAGAAACGATTTTGCCTTCTGCCCTTAAAGTTATTTATAAACCAAAGATTAAAGTCATCAACTATTTAGGTTTACCAGAGACATTAAAACAGCTGTTTGCTTATCAAAAACAGATACATCTTGAAAACATACCCCTAGAACTGTATTCTTCAATCAACAGTGAAATCAAGAAGAACTCACTTTCGCAGATCTATGAGATCAAGGAAAAACAATCGAATTTAACAAAAAATTACGTTAAGTTGACCAATAAGATTTTGGAAAAAATCACAGATAAACAAAAATCCGTGATTGACTATCTTAAATTACAAAAGAATGAAGAAGAATTATTGCCAATTCTTTTGAAAACATTGAAAATCACGGGTTCTGTGGTCAGTACTCTGGAAAAACATGGATACGTAGAAATTTATGAAAAAGAAGTATACCGCAAAGTCGAAACACTTTACGAAACCGCTGATAAAGAAATAACTTTGAACGACAAGCAAGTTTTAATATATGAAAGAATTGTCGCTTCCTTGAATCAGGAAAAAACTTTTCTTTTGCATGGTGTGACTGGATCTGGTAAAACCGAAATTTACTTGAAGACAATCGAAAAAGCGATTGAAAATAATAAGAATGTATTATTGTTGGTACCGGAAATATCCTTGACGCCAATGATGATTTCTCGCTTCAAGAGTCGATTCGGTGATTTGGTTGCTGCTATTCATTCAGGATTATCAAGTGGTGAAAAGTATGATGAATGGCGTAGAATCATCAAAAAAGATGCGAGAATTGTCATTGGGGCCAGAAGCGCTTGTTTCGCACCTCTAGACAACATCGGTATAATCATCATCGACGAATGTCATGAATCAAGCTATAAACAAAACTCTGGCTTAATCTATTATGCCAATGACGTTTTGGAACAAAGAAGTAGAGTTCATCATTGTCCTTTGGTCTTGGGCTCAGCGACACCAAATATTGATTCTTATGCCAGAGCTAAAAAAGGGCTTTACGAATTATTGGAATTGAACGAGAGAGCGCTGAATGCCAAGATGCCAAAGATTGAAGTCGTCAATATGCTCGAGGAATTCAAATCCGGCAATGACGAAACATTTTCAAGGAAACTATCTGAGGAAATAAAAAATCGTCTAGAGAGAAAAGAACAGGTAATTCTTCTGATCAACCGCAGAGGTTTTTCGAACTTTGTTATTTGCAGGGAGTGTGGATTTGTTTTTAAATGCCAAAATTGTGACATTTCATTGACTTATCATGAATATTCTCACTCCTTGAAATGTCACTACTGTAATCATGAAGAAAAAATTCCGACTGCCTGCAATCGCTGTGGTTCAAAGGAATTGAGTTATATGGGAAGCGGAACACAAAAAATCGAAAAATATCTCCATGAAATATTTCCTGAAGCGAAAGTTTTGCGGATGGACAATGATACAACCAGAAGGAAAAACGCTCATGAAATTCTACTTGATAAGTTTGCCAAAGAAGGAGATATCTTGATTGGCACTCAAATGATCGCCAAGGGTCTTGATTTCCCTCGCGTTACCTTGGTGGGCATAATTCAAGCTGACGCCAATCTTTACGTACCTGATTTCCGAGCGCCGGAAAAAGCATTTCAACTGATAATGCAGGTTTCCGGAAGATCGGGAAGAAGGAATATTGAAGGTCAGGTTATCATTCAGGCAATGAATCCTGAGCATTACGCAATTAAATACGCCTGTGACAATGATTATCTGGGATTTTACCAAGAAGAGATGAAAATCAGGAGATACGCGAGGTATTCACCGTTTTATTATCTGATTGATATATTGATCAGTGGGAAAAATATCAGGGACGTTTTTTATACAGGTATTGAAATTAGCAAAGAAATAAAAAGACAAACTGAAAACAGTTTAATCGTTTTGGGTCCAGCGATGGATCAGGCTATCAAGATAAATAACAGGTATTTAGCTTCGGTTTTAATCAAGTATCGTGATAAAGAAAATCTCAATGAGATGATTAATCAAATAATTGACAAATATCAGGGTGAAGAAATATTTATCAATGTTGATAATTATCCCTCTTTTGGGTAGGTGAAAATATGAAAATTTGTTTTATGGGTAGTATGGATTTTGCGGTTACAATCCTAGAAGGATTACACAAAAAATACGGAGTAAGTTTGGTTGTCACCCAACCGGATAAACCGGTGGGGAGAAAACAAATTCTAACTGGAACTCCGGTTAAGAATAAAGCTTTGGAATTGGGTATTGATTTATTTCAACCCATATCCATCAAGAAAGACAATTCCCGAATCCTTCAAGAGGAATTTGATTTCATCATTGTGGCGGCTTACGGTCAAATCATTCCGGATAAGGTGCTTTTTCACGGTAAACACCAAGCGATTAATGTCCACGCCTCTTACTTGCCAAAATATCGCGGCGGTTCGCCGATGCATAAAGCGATAATCAATGGCGACAAGGAAACGGGCGTAAGTATCATCTATATGGAAAAGGCTCTAGATAGCGGTTATATATTATCTCAAAAGTCTTGTCCAATCGACGAAACAGATGATGTTTTGGCAATCGAAAATAAACTAAGTCATTTAGGCAGGGACTTGCTAATAGAGACAATTGAACGACTTTTACAAGGAGATATAACCCCGACACCTCAAGATGAAAATCTGGTAAGTTATGCTTATAATTTCAAGAATGAAGATTTGTTGATTGACTTTCAAAAAAGTGCAAAACAAGTATATGATTTTATCAGAGGAATGCACCCTTGGCCAATAGCGTATTTTCTAATTGATGATAAAAAAGTTAAAGTGTTTAAAGCTAGTTATGAAGAAAGAAATATAAGCGACGTCATCGGTGAAGTTGTCATAGCTACGAAGGATAGACTTGCTATTCAATGTTCATCCGGAATCATCAATCTTTTGTCTTTACAGTTGGAAGGAAAAAAACAAATGGAGATCAAAGATTTTATGAATGGTGTCGGCAGAACGATGTTTTATAACGGTCTCATTTTGAAATGACATATTTAATATTGAAGGATATTATGTTATAATATCTAGTTAGAACAAAATCTTATTAGGACTTTTATGTCGAGGTGAATTTTATGAACAAGAGTAGAAATCTTTTTTCTCGTGACGAAATGCTCAGAATGAATATCGAAATGTTGAACAAAAGGGGAGTGAAACTTTCCGATATAGCTGAAATTGCCTTTCGTCAACAATCAAAATGGAATGATAAGATTTCTTATCAGGAATGTTTGGAATCGGTTGAAAAGATTCTGTCTTTGCGTGATGTTTTTCACATTTTGCAATTAGGTGCAGAAATTGATCGTTTGACTGAAGAGAATGCTTTTCAGGGACCGATTCAATCAATCTTGGCATCTGATTTAGGCATGTTCGGCATCGACGAATTGTTCGGCATTGAACTGGCTGGTTTATATGGCACGATTGGAAAAACTAACTTTGGTGACATCGATGTCAACAAGCCGGGAATCGTAGCCAAACTCAATTATGACGGTAAGGGCGACAAAGCCGCATGTCATACCTTCTTGGACGATATCGTTGGCGCAGTTGCTGCGGCAGCCTCAACACGTGTAGCGCAAATAGAAAACGAAATTGAAGCTAGAAAAGATCCGAGAATCATTGAAGAACCACAATTGTTCTAACATTTGATAAAAAATCTGACGATAGGGAGGTGATGGCATGGATAATCGTGAAAAGACTCTTGATGAATTTTTTAGAAAGAACGATTCCTCAAAGAAGAATCGCGACTTAAACTCAATGAATACAAAAAACATTGATGATTACTTCGACCCATCATCTCGCAAAAAATATCGTAAAAAAGGGTTTATTGAAAAAGTAGTCGATTTCTTTCGCATCACTTCCCTTAAAAATAAGTTTGATGAGAATAAAGTCGCAGCGAATAAAAAACATCTAGAAGTATCCGGGAAAAAGAAATCACCGGGCTTGATTGGTAAGGTAGAAGACTTCTTTACCCAGCGCTTCAGCTTTGAAACTGGAGTTGACATTCTTGATGAAACAAGTGTCCTATACCGAAAAAACCGAGTAATCCGCAATATTATTTTTGTGACCAACATTGTGTTTTTGTTATTTACTATCATTGGTTCGGAAGGTTTAGATCGTAGCGTCAATTTGATTGTTACTTTTGTAATCTTTCTGGTCATGTTTTTTGCGGACAGATCCGTAAAAAAAATCACTTTGGAAAAACCATTGACATTGCAAAAACAACAAATGGCACAATATATCAGTGGCATCTATATCCTGATGATGGCAGTAACTGTTTATATCAAACTGCGTTTGACATTGGGCGATACCCAGGAAGGTGGATTTTTCTCCATAACCCAAGCTGGATATTCCTTAATTTATTTTGCTTTGGTGGTCATTGCCTTATATCAAGATCCGAAATTATTGAACGTTATCTTCAAAGTGACGATTGTCGTCATGACGATAATTCATGTGATTATTCTCTACCCATTATATAAGTACGCCAATAATTTTACCAATTTGTGGAATTTTCTTTCCGATAACAATGGTGCGGTTTTAATCGATATTTTCCTTAGAACCTTGGTTTTGGCAATCTTCATGATTGGGCTTTATTCCACAGTTAAGATTTCCGAAGACATCAATACCAAGAGAAAACAAGAATTATTGAAAAGACAAGCGATGGAGAAAGATTTTAAATCAGTTGTTTCCGATGTCTTTGACGTAATATCGGTTTACAAACAACGAGGAGAAGAAACCGCAGAAAGGGATTTTGCCAAAGCGGCGAAAAGAGTTGCGGAAATGGCAGCGAAACTGGGTAATTTTCTTGGCTATTCCTCTAAACTTTGCCAAGAAATTTATGATTACTCGTTAATCCATATCAATAAACAAGACATTTTGAATACCAATGATTTTGAGAACAAAGAACATTTGGAAGAAAACGATTATCATCGAATCAGGGAAAAAACAATTATCGGTTCTGTCATAATCAAGCGTCTGCAGTTGGACAAGAAAGCAGAAGACATTGTCAGGGCTCATTTTGAAAAAACATTCAATCAAGACTTCATCAGAGAGATGAATGGAATTCAAAATAATCGAGAATCGCAAGTAATATTGTTATCACATATTTACGACATTTTAAGACAACCAAGAAATTACAAACGTGAGTTGAAACATCAAAGAGCGATGGATTTAATCAGACTAGAATTCAATCCATATTTCGATCCGCAAATCGTCGATCGCTTTGTTAAGTACGCAGATGATTTTGAATCGCTTTATTACCACTTTACCCAGGAATAGGAGATTTTTATGTATAAATACTTTACTTCAGAATCAGTTACAGAAGGTCATCCAGATAAAATCTGCGATCAAATTTCCGATGCAATCTTGGATGCCATTCTTCAAGAAGATAAATATGCCCGCGTAGCCGTTGAAACGGTTGTTTCAACAGGCTTGGTTTTGGTGGCGGGCGAAATCACCACCAAGACCTATGTTGATATGCAAAAGATTATCAGGGATACAGTTGACAAAATCGGTTATAATCGGGGAAAGTTTGGCTTTGACGCCGATAACTTGGCAGTCTTGGTTTGTATCAACGAACAATCACCGGATATCGCCATGGGCGTTGATGAAGCTTCTGATAAGGAACAAGGCGCTGGTGATCAAGGTATGATGTTTGGTTATGCCATCAATCAAAGTCCTGGATTTATGCCGATAACCCATTATTATGCCAACAAATTAGCTTTACAACTTGCCCATGTCAGAAAATCTGGCGTTTTGCCATACCTAAGACCTGACGGTAAAACTCAAGTCACAGCCGTATTTAATGAAAATGGAACCTGTGAATACTTTTCCCATATCTTGATTTCGAGTCAGCATGCACCGGAAGCTACCCAAAATCAAATCAGAAAAGACCTGATTGAACAAGTTATTAAACCGATTATTCCTGAGCAATACATTACCGACAATACGGAAATTCATATCAATCCAACCGGAAGATTTGTCGTTGGCGGACCTTCTGGTGACTCAGGGTTGACGGGAAGGAAAATAATTGTAGACACATATGGTGGCAGAGCCCATCATGGCGGCGGAGCATTTTCAGGAAAAGATCCATCAAAAGTAGATCGTTCAGCCGCTTATATGATGAGATATATTGCTAAAAATATCGTTGCCAGCGGTTTGGCGGATGAAGCAGAAGTTCAAGTTGCTTACGCTATTGGCGAAGCCAAACCATTGAGTGTGGGAATTGATACTTTCGGAACCAATAAAATAGATGAAAATGATATTTTGGCCATCATCAACAAGCATTTTGATTTAAGGCCGAAAGCTATTATCGAAAAGCTGGATTTGCGTCGTCCAATTTATAAACAAGTGGCTGCCTATGGCCATTTTGGGCGTGATGACATCAAAGATTTGCCTTGGGAACAATTGGATATGGTCGAAGTTTTAAAACAATATCTGCCAAAGGATGTGAGGTAAATGCATTTAACTTTCTTCATCAGTATCATCTTGGATATTGCTATTTTTATCGCTGTAATGATGGTGATAACCGGCGTATCTTCATTTTTTATCATCAAGGATATTCAAAAGGAATATAAAAAGGTTTACAGAGCCCATTCCAAGTTTGAAATTGAACTGAGGAAATTGGTGAATCTAATGTACAAATTTATGGCTCATTCCAAACTGGAACCTTATAATGATGTGGTCATAAAACAATTGCCTCATGAAGAAAAAAGAAACCTCTTGAGAATAATCGATGAAGTATATGAATCGGTTGATAAAGAGAGCGAAGAAACCAAGTATATTGTCGAAACGTACCAAAATCTCGAAGAAATCAGAAGAACCAGAGATAGCAAAGTTATAGTTTTTAATCAAAAAATCACGCTGTTCCCTTTTAACTTTTACGTAAAAATTATGAAACTCGAAACTTTTCACACTTTCTTTGACAAACAATAAAAAAAATATGTTAGCTAGGGTATAAATTAGCTAACATTTTTTATTGTTTATGATTGTGATTATAAAAGGCGCTGATTCTTTATTTAATATTTTGTGTTCCATGCAGTCATAACAAGGACCAAGCTTTGAAGTGTATTCAATAACAGCGTCGATTTCTTCAGGATTATGTGGATATAAGACGATAACTATAATTCCCTCTTCCGCAAGAACTGATAGAAGGTGATTGAGAGAGTTTACGGTTGATGTTGAATTGGTCATCACGGTTTTGTCTGAAGCAGGCAAATAGCCGAGATTGTAAATCGCTGCGTCAATTTTTTCCTTGATATATTTAAGGATGTTTTCATGGGAATCCTTGATTAAGGTGACATTGATCTGATGATTATTTTCGAGCAGTGATCTGGTATTGTTAATGGCGACAGATTGAATGTCAAAAGCGTATGTGTGATCAGACATCCTTGCCAGAAACAAAGTGTCGTGCCCATTACCCATTGTCATGTCGACGCTCACTTTGACATGATGTTTTTCTGAGATGATTCGGTGAGCCAACTTATTTATATCTATCATTTTTCTTCACTGTCCTTGAGATAATTGATTCTGGCCGCTCCGTAAACTCCGGCAATAATCATAACGCCGCCGATGATGTGATAATAATAGATAGTCTCATGCATGAACAATGCTCCAGCAATTACAGCGACAATAGTTGATATATTGGCATAGATGCTGGAGACATGGGCCGGTAAAACACCAAGAGAAAAATTAACTAAAAAGAAACCAACTATCGAAGCGATAATACCAAGATACAATATCGGTAGTAAAACTTGTAAATTGCCGATATTGGCGAAATACATTGATAAAGAATCCTTGCTTATCAATTCAATAATGTAAATGGAATTAAAACTAATGGCACCCATAAGCATCATGATATAAGTGATTTCATATGGCTTGTGCTCCTTGGAAGCATTTCTTGAAGCGATATTGAATAGAGCGGCTGATATTACTGCCAGCAGCAATAACCCAAAACCGATTGAGGAAGATTCAAAGTTCAAACCAGATTTGAAAATTTGAATCAGTAAAACACCTCCAACACTGATTATGATAAAGACGACTTGAAGCGTTTTAGGTTTTTCTTTCAAGATGAAGCTAGAAAGAATAGTCACGAAAATCGGAATCAGAGCTATCATTAAACCAGCTTCGGCACTTGTGGTTTTTGCCAAACCATAAGTCTCAAATAAAAAATAAAGCACGGGTTGAAAGATAGCGACCAGAATAATTGAGGGCAAAGCTTTTTTATTGATTTTGATTTTTATGACTTTTGTCAGTCTCAAAACTTCAAAGACAAGATATGCCAATAAAAACCGATAAGCAATCAAGCCAATCGGACTTACGTGAGCCAATGCGGTTTTTGACATCATGAAAGAAAAACCGAAAATAGTGGAAAAAAAGATTCCGGAAATATGCCCTTTTTTGTTCATGCATTTCACCTTTTAATAATTAGAGCCTTGATATAGATTGTTTTT
>JAVEWC010000160.1:0-2521 GCA_034004745.1 Candidatus Izemoplasmatales bacterium
TCATGGTTTTAAGGAATCGTTCCCGATTAAGAAGCGATAAATTGTATCCACTGATTTTCTTTACAGTACCACCGATGATTGGCGGCTTGATTCAGGCTTTCAACTATGGTGTGCTTTTGATATGGCCGATGCTTGCATTCTCTATCTTCGTCAGTTATATTTTCATCCAATCAAAGCTCATATCAATTGATTATTTGACAGGAGTAATGAATAAAGGTGCTTTTGAGAATCATATAGACAACATAGTCTATTTGGACAAACATGAAAAAATATTATCGGTAACTTTAATGGACTTGGACGGTCTTAAACTTATTAATGACAATTATGGACATTTAGAAGGCGATAAAGTATTAAAAACATTCGCTGAACTATTGGTGAAAAGTTTTAAACGAAACGATTATATCGCCAGAATCGGCGGCGATGAATTTGTAGTTATCAAATATATCAGAACAACTTCAGAAATCGAAAATTGTCTGTTGGAACTTAAAAACAACATCAAGTCATTGAATAGTTCAGGCGTATTTCCTGCAAGTATCAGTTACAGTTCCGGTTATGATATATATGATATCAATGAACATCTATCGATTAAGGATTTGATTGCCAGAGTTGATAAAATCATGTATGAGACAAAATCATTGAAGAAAAACACCAGATAAAATTACTTGGAAAGTATTCAAAGGGATTGCAACTCAAAACAGTTTAACTTATAATGATAATTAACAATAGCATTTGATTTACCTTTATTTAATGATGATTCATCTGCAATAAAAAGGAGATTTATGATGAAAAAATTACTTTCAGCATTTGTAGTAATGTTTTTAGTTTTGGCATTATTGGGATGCAACGCCGCTGGACCCGCAATCAATAAACTGGAAAATGAAGGATATGTGGTTGAGTCGGGCGATCAAGAAGAAATGGATGAGTTCAAGGAAGAATATGGAATTGAAGCCTTGGCCAATGTCCATATCATCAAGAAAAGCGAGGACGCAATATCACCGAGTGGCATCATTTTTGAATTTGAAAGCGCTAAGGTTTTAGAAGCAGAAATGCTTGAAGAAGGCGAAAAAGCTGAAGATTACGAAGATTTTATCTATAAAAATCTTTGGATAATCAGTTTTGAATTACTGGATTTAGACAATATCATTGATATAATCAAGGGTTAATTTTCAGGAATTATAAAAGGCACAGACTTTAAAATCTGTGCCTTATTTCTATTTATGCAATTTATGAGTTTACTCTTTTTCTCAATTTTACCTTGTTTGCAAGCAAATCGGTAATGATGACAACAAATCCGATCAAGATGGCAAAACCGCCAATCATTGAAAAAACGTAAAGCGGCTTGGAAATTTCAAGAATAAAAGCCAGTGGCGAACCCGTGCCATAGTTCAGCAGCATGAAGTCTTTGTCGAGGAGGACGTTGGCAATCATTGCCATACCAGCAAAAGCGATACCGACAGTCATACTCTTGGAGTAATCGGACATCTTGAAATGGTAATATCTTGATTTCAATAGATAGATTGATGAGAAAACCATCAATCCATGATAGAAGAAAGAAATTATCGGTAGGATATTATCTTTTAATGGTAACCAATTCGTATCATTACCGAGGATGTTCGTTGGTAAGGCAAGAGCCATTATTCCGGCAATCATGATCAAACTGTAAGCTGCGGGGATAATGTATTTATTGACAAAATCGCTCTTCTTGAATATCAGCATCAATGGGTATAAATATAAAGGCAATGAACATAAATGCAGGGGTAATTGGTAGATGGGATAAGCTTTATCGAGATAAATAATATATCCTATTTTGACAATTTCCAAGATATAAAAGCTTATGGTGAAAGCGATGATGACCTTATCTTTATTGTCATAATTATTTTTCTTTAAAAAAGTCGATACAATCAAAAAGAACAAAAATACTATTGCTACACCAATCAGGTGTTTGAATTCAAATAATGGAGCTTGTAAAAACATAATTAACACTTCCTGTTCCAGCCTTAATAGTATATCATAATTTATTTTTTTGTAAAGTACAATTTAAATTGTTAAATAAGTTTCTTAATAGTTTTTTAGGATTATAATTAAGAGGGGGTAATTATTATGGATTCATTTAATCAAGCTCTGGATCGGATGATTCAAGAACAATTAATCGCAAGAAATATCACAGACAAAAATCTATTAACTGCTTTTTACCGAATCAAAAGGCATCTTTTTGTGAAAAAAGAAGATATTTTGGTGGCTTATGAAGATTATCCGCTTGCAATTGGCCATAAGCAGACGATTTCTCAACCATATTGCATAGCGTTAATGCTTGAGAGTCTGGGTTTGAAGAAAGACGATCGAGTGTTGGAAGTCGGTACTGGTTCCGGTTATCAAACGGCAATAATGGCTTCCATGGTTAAGGAAGTATATTCTATTGAGATTATTGAACAACTCCACAAAAAAGCCCTGAACATCCTTCAAGAACTGGGTTTCACAAATATCAATTTACTTTGTGGCAATGGTTATGACGGCTGGCAAG
>JAVEWC010000030.1:0-10983 GCA_034004745.1 Candidatus Izemoplasmatales bacterium
AAATATATTTCTTTCATCAGGACACCATTACCAAGATCATCAAGAATATCGCAATAAACATGCTGGAATCAAAACGATCCAAAATCCCACCGTGCCCAGGAAAAATCTGCGAATAATCCTTTATCTCATGCTCTCTCTTGAACTTAGAAGCGACTAAATCGCCAATTTGTGAAATCATTGATAACACAAGAGAAAATCCAATCGTCAGAATCAAGCCAAAATTGAAAACATCAAGAAAATAAGCGTATAATCCACTGATAACCCCACCGAAAATCAAGCCGGCGATTGCGCCCTCAATACTTTTCTTTGGTGAAATCTTAGGTGCCAATCGGTGTTTTCCGAACTTGATGCCAAAGAAATAAGCAAAAACGTCAGTCAACATCGCCACCATAAACAAATAAATAATCAAATGGATGGATATTGACCTTAAATACGCAAACCCAATAAAACCTAAAGACGTATAAAGTATCGTTAAAAATTGTTCTGAAAAATCTTTTTTAGTAAAGTTTTCCTTAAAAACAAAAATTATGGCATAAATTAGAATCAAACTTACCAGATAGACAAAAACAAATAAATAATACCAAGCTTCGTCAAAAAAGATGACACTCAATAGACTGAACAAAAAAGTTAATGGCACTGCCAAATAGTTGAATAGACAAAATTCTTTGTCCTTATTCAACATGCGGCTGAATTCAATCGCCGCTCCAAGTGACAAAATCACTGCCAATCCCGAGAAAAGAAATTCAAGATTGCCTTCACCAAAATAAACAAATAAGCCGAGCACCACCACAAAGATAGTGCCGGTAATAATTCGCTGTTTCATTATTTATTCTTCAGACCCCCGAATCTTCTGTCTCTATTATTGTAAGAAACGATGGCTTTCATAAGTTCAGATTCATTAAAATCAGGCCAATAGGTCTCACAAAAATATAGTTCGGCATAAGCTGCTTGCCATAATAAGAAATTGGATAATCTGATTTCCCCGCTTGGCCTGATCAAGAGATCAAGTTTAGGTAATTCACGGGTATATAGATTATCTTCAACCATGGATTCGTCAATTTCTTCAATCTTAATTTGCTTATCTTCAACCTTTTTGGCGATTATTTTGATAGCTTCCGTGATTTCAGCTCTTGAGCCGTAATCAAAACAGATATTCAAGACCAGCCCTTGTCGTTCCTTGGTTTTTTCCGTAATTCGTTCCAATATTTCCAGGTTTTCTTTGCTTAGATGTGTTTTTCTGCCAGAAAACATGACCTTGATATCGTGTTTTTTGAACTCATCCTTGAATCTGGCTTCAAACTCGCCAGGAAGTTTCATCAAAAAACTAACTTCATCATCAGGCCTGGACCAATTTTCCGTGGAAAAAGCATAGACGCTCAAAGCTTTAATCCCCATTTTTGAGGCAGCTATGGCAATTGTCTTGATATTTTCCGTTCCCTTTTGATGACCATAGGTTCTCGGCATATGTCTTTTTTTCGCCCAACGACCGTTACCGTCAAGAATGATGGCGATATGTTGTGGAATATTTAAATTTTCTATTTTCTTAGTTTTAAACATGTCATAAACCGTCCTAGTATTAAATTATACTATATTTTATGTGATTATTCTATGATTTTTATTCAGGGTTTGTCTTAGTGGAAAATAAAAAAGTTGTAAACCTTGTTTCAAAGCAGTTTACAACTTAATTGTTCATTAGATATGCATGATGTCCTTTTCTTTTTCTTTAAAATATTCATCAATTTTTTCAACGAATTTATCAGTCAATTTTTGGATTTCGTCTTGGTAATACGTCAAATCATCTTCAGTAATAGCAGAATCTTTTTCCATTTTCTTGTACTGTGTGATTGCGTCTCTACGAATGTTTCTGATAGCAACTTTGCTGTCTTCAGCCATTTTGCGAATGATTTTGACTGAGTTTCTCCGGTTTTCTTCAGTCATCGGCGGTAAAACGATTCTTACACCAATACCATCATTTGAAGGGGTAACTCCAAGATTAGCTCCAAAAATCGCTTTTTCAATTTCGCTAACCAAAGTTTTGTCGTATGGTTTAATGTAGATTTGATTACCTTCAGGTACGGCAATTGAAGCAACCTGATTTAAAGGCGTATCGACACCGTAATAACTGACATGTACTCTTTCCAACATTTTCGGATTCGCACGTCCGCTTCTCACAGTAGAAAAATCACGATGGAGAATAGATAGCGTGTGCTCCATTTTTTCTTCGGCTTCTAATAAAATTGTTTCTGGCATCTTATTTTCCTCCTTTGCCTTTTTGAATCATTGTTCCTATATTTTCACCAAGTATAGCTCGGCGAATGTTCCCCGGTACATTCATGTCAAAGACATAAATATCAATATTGTTGTCATAACAGAGTGCTGCGGCTGTTGAATCCATGACGGAAAGATTTTTACGCAAAACTTCTTGATGAGTCAAATTTTCAAATTTGACTGAGTCATCATGTTTGCGAGGATCTTTATCATAAACACCATCAGTTCCGTTTTTTGCCATATAGACTATGGAAGCTCCCAGTTCTGCAGCCCTTAATGCGGCTGTGGTGTCAGTGGAAAAATAAGGGTTTCCTGTGCCGCCGCCAAAAATGACAATTCGATCTTTTTCAAAATGAGATAAAGCTTTTCTTCTGATATAAGGTTCAGCCACTTCAGGTATATTGATTGAACTCATGACCCGGGTTTCTACACCGATGGCTTCCAAAGAATTCTGTAAGGCCAAAGCGTTGACAATTGTTCCTATCATGCCCATATAATCAGCGCTTGATCTTTCAATCCCCATATCTTCAGCCAATTTGCCGCGGAAAATATTACCGCCACCGACAATTACACCAATTTCACATTCACAGGCTTCATAAGCTTCTTTTATTTCCTTGGCGATGTTCTTGACTGTTTGCGGATCGACACCAACGCCAGTTTCACCAGCTAAAGCTTCACCGCTCAATTTAATCATTACTCTTCTCTTCGGCATAAATTGTACCTCCTAATTTATTTGAAAAAAAGGACAAATTAATGTCCTTTAATTAACCGACTTGTTTCATAACTTCGTCAGCGAAGTTTTCTTCTTTCTTTTCAACGCCTTCGCCAACAGCCAAACGTTTAAACAAAGCGACGGTAACGCCCTTTGATTTCACATATTGTTCAACTGTTTCATCAGGGTTTTTAACAAATGGTTGATTCAACAAGCAAATGTCTTTTAGGTTTTTGTTCAAACGTCCTTCAACCATTTTTTCAATAATGTTTTCCGGTTTTGGTTTATCTGATTCAGCATTTTCATTCAATGCTTCTTTCAACAATACTTCTTTTTCGTGAGCGATGTATTCTTCAGAGATTTCATCGCGAGAAACGTATTTTGGACTTGAAGCCGCTACATGCATAGCTGTATCTTTCGCAGCTTCAGCACTATTACCGTTAAGAACGGTTAAAGAAGCGATTTTTCCGCCCATATGAACATAAGCACCGAAAGTTTGGTTGTCAGTTTTCTTAACCAATTCGTATCTTCTGAAAGTCAAGTTTTCGCCAATTGTGGAAACTTCTTCAAATAACAATTCTTGAAGTGGTTTGCCATTGATTTTTGAAGCCAATGCCGCTTCAGTAGACTCAGGTTGATTCTTTAATAATGCGTCAGCTATTAAATTTACTAAATTCTGGAACTTTTCGTTTTTAGCAACGAAATCAGTTTCGCAGTTCAATTCAAAAATAACCGCTGTATTACCACTGACTTTTACTTCGCAAGCGCCTTCGGCAGCGATTCTTGAAGCTTTTTTAGCCGCTTTGGCAATGCCTTTTTCTCTTAGCCAGTCAACAGCTTGATCTATGTTACCGTTCGTTTCGACTAAGGCTTTTTTGCAATCCATTAGTCCAGCGCCGGTTTTGTCTCTTAATTCTTTTACTAATGAAGCACTGATATCCATAATAATTCCTCCTAATTTACCATATTAAATATATCATATATCACCTGTCATTACAACAGGTTAACTCTTTAAAAAGGGAGCATTTTTACGTGCTCCCGAATTTCTTAAAGTGCTGTTTTTATAAGGTCGATTAATTCAGCTTTTCTTAAACTGGAATATCCAGATAAGTTAAGCTCTTTAGCCATATCTTTTAATTCAGCTACTGTCTTTGAATCCAAGTCGATTTCAACAACTTTAGTTTCAACCTTTTCAACAGGTTTAACTTCTTCTTTAACAGGTTGTGAAGTAACTTTGACCACGACTGGTTTAGCAGCTGGTGCTGGCTTTTTGTTAGCAACAACTTCTTCTTCCAATACTTCTTCAGTATCGGTTTCTTCAGTTGTAGTGTCTTCTTCCGCTTCAGCGTCCAAATTGCTTTGACCACCAGAAGCTTCGATAACTGCATCTGCCAATTTGTTGACGATAAGTCTTACTGAACGTAAGGCGTCATCATTAGCTGGAATAACATAATCGACTTCATCAGGATCACAGTTTGTATCAACGATACCAAATACTGGAATATCCAATCTTCTTGCTTCAAGAATAGCGTTTCTTTCTTTTCTTGGATCAATGATGAATAGCGCTTCCGGTACTTTGCGCATATCTTTGATACCGCCCAAGAATTTTTCCAAACGAGCTATTTCTTTTTTCAGATTGATGACTTCTTTTTTCGGTAGAGCATCGAAAGTACCATCTTCTTGCATTTTATAAAGACTTTGTAATTTAGCGATTGATTTCTTGATTGTCTTGAAGTTTGTCAAAGTACCACCTAACCATCTTTGGTTAACGTAGTATTGTCCAGAACGTTCAGCTGCTTCTTTGATTGGATCTTGTGTTTGTTTCTTGGTTCCAACAAACAACACCTTTCCGCCTTCAGATGCAATATCGAATAAAGCCTTGTAAGCTTCATCGATTAAATCGCTGGTCTTTTGTAAGTCAATGATGTGAATACCATTTCTAGAAGTGTAGATGTATTTAGCCATCTTAGGATTCCATCTTCTAGTCTGATGTCCGAAATGTACCCCTGCTTCAAGCAGAGCTTTCATTGCAATAACTCCCATTTTTTATTTCCTCCTTTTTGATTTTTAGCCTCCACTTAATCAGCGTTTTCAACCCACCACTTCTTAATAGTGGCTCCCGAGTTAAAAACTCATAAGTGTGTGTATTTTTTACGGCTCTTGTATTTTATCAAATTTTAGCAGTAAAATCAAGCATTATTTACCGTCAAATCATCTGTTTTTCGATATTTAATTTTATTAAGGCAACAATATCAAGAAAAAAGGATTAGTGTCCTGTCGAACCTAATCCTCCTGATCTTTTTGTGTTATTTGAATCGCCGTCCATAGTCAGATATTTACTGAAAAGTCCTTGGGCTATTCTATCGCCTTTCTTGATCAAGACATCTTCCTTACCGAAGTTGTACATAATCAAAAGAATTTCTCCTTCATTATCTGGATTGTTGTAATAATCGGAATCGATAATGCCAACAGAGTTCAACAAAACCAAATGTTTCTTGAAAGATAAGGAACTGCGAGGATAGATTTTCAACACTTCATCAATTGGCATATAAGCTTTGATGCCCGTCGGTACAAACTGGTATCCATTGGCCTTGATCAAAGTATCCATGGCACAGGATATGTCATATCCAGCACTGCCTTTAGTCTTTCTTTCTGGTAAAGAAATCTCATTTTCAAGATATTTAGTAACTACTTCAAATCCTCTTGTTTTCATCTTACAGTTCTCCTACAAATGTCCGGCGCCGGTTTGTTTGATTTGTTTCAACAATTCTTTTTCTGCCTTAGCCAATTCAATGTTTCTTTGACGGTTTTCTTCAATCCTGTTTTCTCTGATTTCCATCAGATTCTTCATCGCTTCTTCCTTGGATTCACCGATAAAAGCGTCTTGAGCGATAACGGTGATGATATTATCATGGTGTTCGACCACACCATTGATAATAACCACATAATAAACCAAGTTGGCTTGGGCTAATTTGATGTATCCGGTGTCGATGGTAGAGATTATAGGTAAGTGGTCTTTCAACATCTCATAGTCGCCGTTATTAGATGAGGAAACAATGACAGCATCTACGGTTTCATTATATAGTTCGCCGTCCGGAGTCACTATGGAAATTTTCATACTCTACCTCCTATTTCATTTTTTCTGCTTTTTTTATCGCTTCTTCAATACTACCTACCAAACGGAAGGCGTCTTCAGGTAAATGGTCATATTTACCTTCCAATAGTTCTTTAAAACCCTTGACTGTATCGCTGACCTTGACAAAAGATCCCTTTTGTCCGGTGAATTGTTCTGCAACATGGAAGTTTTGTGACAAGAATAATCTGATTCTTCTGGCACGATGTACCACCAGTTTATCATCTTCACTTAATTCATCCATACCCAAAATCGCGATGATGTCCAATAGGTCGTTGTATCTTTGCAAGGTACGCTGTACTTCTCTGGCAACTCGGTAATGTTCTTCGCCGACAATCTCCGGAGTCAACGCCCTGGAAGTTGAGGCCAGTGGATCCACAGCCGGATAGATTCCTTCTTCGGAAATCTTACGGGAAAGGTTCGTCGTTGCATCCAAGTGAGTAAAGGTGGTTGCTGGAGCCGGGTCTGTATAGTCGTCGGCCGGGACATAAACTGCCTGAATGGAAGTGATGGATCCGGCCTTGGTTGATGTGATTCTTTCTTGTAAAAGACCCATGTCAGTAGCCAATGTCGGTTGGTATCCTACTGCCGAAGGCATACGTCCCAGCAAGGCTGATACTTCTGAACCAGCTTGAGTAAAACGGAAAATATTGTCGATGAAAAGCAATACGTCTTGATGTTCTTTATCGCGGAAATGTTCCGCCATTGTCAGTCCCGAAAGTCCGACTCTCATTCTCGCTCCCGGCGGTTCGTTCATTTGACCGAAGACCATGGCTGTTTTTTTGATAACTCCTGACTCTGTCATTTCGTGATAGAGATCATTTCCTTCCCTCGTTCTTTCACCAACGCCGGCAAAGACCGAGATACCGCCATGTTCCTGCGCTACGTTATTGATTAATTCTTGAATTAGTACGGTTTTGCCAACACCGGCGCCGCCGAATAAACCAATCTTACCACCTTTGATATAAGGTGCAAGCAAATCCACGACTTTAATACCGGTTTCCAATATTTCGGTTTCGGCATTCAAGTCCTCCAATACTGGAGCTGGACGATGAATCGGTAAAGTTTCGAACTCTCCTTCTAGTGGTTTGCCATCAATCGGTTGTCCCAAAACATTGAAGATTCTTCCTAAAGTTACATCTCCTACAGGAACAGATATCGGTTTACCCGTGTCTATTACTTCCATTCCCCTGGTAAGTCCATCGGTTGAATCCATGGCGATCGTTCGTAAAACTCCGCCACCCAAAAACAAAGATACTTCTAAAGTCAGATTAATCCCAACTCCATTATTATCTTCTGGCTTAACTTTAATTTCCAAGGCATTGTTGATCTGTGGCATTTCTCCAGCAAACTGGACATCCACGACCGGGCCCATTACTTGTATTATTTTTCCTAGGTTAGGCATATTCCCTCCTAATTAACCGCATTTGCGCCACCGATGATATCGGTGAGCTCAATGGTAATCTGTGCCTGTCTTGCACGGTTATAGATAAGATTTTGCTTACGGATGATATCCTTGGCATTATCAGTTGCATTCTTCATCGCATTCATTCTTGATGCATGCTCTGCAGTCTTGGCATCGAGAATGATGCCATAGAGTGTGTTTTCCAAATATATTGGTAACAATTTATCGATTACTTCTTCGGTTGAAGGTTCAAAGATATAATTATCCGCTAACTTTTCCTCTTTTATTAAATCAGTTATTGGCAATAGCACTTCACCTCTAACCACTTGTGTAATCGTGTTGATGTAGTCGGAATAGATTATGACAATCTTGTCGACTCGTCTTGCCAAATAAAGTTTAATAAAAGCGCGGGACATAACTTGAAAATCAATAAACTTAATATCATCGCGTGAGTTTATGGATTCCCCGTTCAACATCGGATAGTGTTTTCTCTTGCAATAACTAAACGCTTTATAACCGATGGTGCCAACGATAAATTCGTGATTGTCATCCTTGATTAAATTCTCAAAAAACTTGATTATTTGGCTGTTATATGGCCCAGCCAAACCACGGTCGCTGGTGACTAAAATATATCCAACTTTTTTGATTTCTCTAGCTTCAAGCAATGGATGAGAATAGTCAGGGTTGGTGGAAAGGACTTGTTCCAAGATTGATTTTACTTTTCCCTTGATAGGTTGAAAAGCTTTATGCTTTCGTTCAACTTTTCTCAGTTTTGAAGCAGAAACCATATTCATAGCTTTGGTAATCTGCGAAGTTTTTTTGGTCGCTTCAATTTTCTTCTTTATATCTCTTAATGAAGCCATCTAAATCACTTCCTCATCACACGTAATCTTGGGTAAAACGATCAATCGCTTGTATCAAACCATCTTTATTCTTGAGATCTTTTGTTTCTCTTATTTCATTCAATAATTTATTGGCTTCTTTGTCATTCAGGAAAAATTGGTGTAGGTCATTTTCGTATTTCTTGACATCAGGAATCTTGATTTGATCCAAAAATCCGTTTGATAAAGCAAAAATGGAGATTGCCTGGAGTTCAAACGGCATGATTTCATGAAGTCCTTGTTTCAAAATCTCGACAGTTCTTTCGCCTCTATCAAGTTTTGACTTGGTCGCATCGTCCAAATCAGATCCGAATTGGGTGAACGCCTCAAGTTCTCTATAACTTGCCAAATCCAACCTCAAAGTTCCCGATACTTTCTTGATTGCTTTATGTTGAGCGCTACCGCCGACACGAGATACTGATAATCCGGCATTGATTGCCGGTCTGATTCCGGAATAAAAGAGTTGGGATTGCAAGAATATTTGACCATCTGTAATTGAAATTACATTGGTAGGAATATAAGCGGAAATATCGCCTTCTTGAGTTTCAATTATCGGCAAAGCGGTAATTGAGCCTCCGCCCAACTTATCGCTAAGTTTTGCAGCTCTTTCCAAAAGGCGGGAGTGAAGATAGAAAACATCACCAGGGAATGCTTCTCGACCCGGTGGCCTTCTTAGAAGCAATGACAATTCTCGATAAGCAATTGCATGCTTAGTTAAATCATCATAAATTATTAGAACATGTTTGCCATTAAACATGAATTCTTCTGCGATTGAAACTCCTGAATAAGGAGCTAGATATAATAATGGAGCGGGATCAGATGCGCTTGCGGCAATAATGATGGAATATTCCATCGCTCCAAATTGTTTTAAAGTTTCATGGACATTTAAAACAGTTGATTGTTTTTGCCCGATGGCTACGTAGATACAGATAACATCTTTACCTTTTTGATTGATGATTGTATCAACGGCAATTGAAGTTTTTCCGGTTTGACGGTCACCGATTATTAATTCTCTTTGTCCGCGACCGATTGGCACCAAGGCGTCCAATACCTTGATTCCCGTTTCCAATGGTTGATTGACGGATTGGCGGTCGATAACACCGGTCGCTTTTCTTTCGATTGGTCTTGTTTTTGAAGTGGAGATTTTACCAAGACCATCTAAAGCTTGACCAAGCGGGTTGATTACTCGACCAATCAATTCTTCGCCAACGCCAATTTCTAAAATTTTACCAGTAGCCTTAACTTCCATTCCTTCTTTAACCAAAGTGGAATCATTCAAGAGAATTGCACCAACATGATTCTTTTCAAGGTTTTGAACCATGCCATAAACACCATGAGGAAAAACCAAAAGTTCACCGGCCATAGCTTTGTCAATACCATAAACCAAGGCAATGCCATCACCGACAGAGATAACGGATCCAATTTGTTCAGTAATAATTTGTTTTTCGTATTTTTTTATCTGTTCCTTCAATAAGGAACTGATTTCTAAAGCATCTATTCTCATCAGTTACCTCCTTTTAAACTTTGTCTCAGTCCATCCAAAGATGCATTGATGGTTTGATCGATGATATTACCTTGATATTCGATTTTGATGCCACCAATGATGCTCGAATCGAGTCTTTCAATGATTTTAACTTTTTTCAGTAGTTTTGTTTCTAAATTTATCTTTATTCTTTTTAAGTTTTCTTTACTCATTTTGATGTTTGATATGATATTTACTTCAACAATCTCGTTCATTTCATTAATTAAATCTAAATAAGCGTAAACGATTGTTGGCAGCAACTCAAATCGAGAGTTATCGAGCAATACTTTAAGAAAATTAGCTAGCAAATGATTCTTAACAATATTTTCGATAACTTGATGTTTTTCCATAATTTCAATTTTTGGATGCATAAAAAATGAATTGATGGAATTATCCAAGGATTTGACAAATGTATTTAATTCTCCATAGATTTCTTCAATTTCGTCTTTTTCCAAAGCAAGCGAAAAAAGTGCCCGAGCATATTGTCTTTCTACGTCGGTCATGATTTTCTACTTCTTTCCAAATCTTCAATAATCAGGTTTTGATACTCTAAGTCATCCAAATTTTTTCTGATTATTTTCTCCGCCATCAACGACGCTAAATCGACAACTTCTTTTTGTAGTGTGTTTTCAACCTTGACTCTTTCAGCTTCAATCTCTTTTTTAGCCTGATCCATAAGTTGATTGGCGTTTTCTTTGGCTTTGGTTATAATGTTTGTTTTTTCAAGTTCAGCTCTCTCTTTAGCTTGGTCAAGATAATCTTTGGATTTGAGCTTCAGTTCATTGTACTCAAGTTCTCTTTTTTCTTTAAGCGTTTGGGCTTCTAAATTTTGGGTTTTTGCTGCTTCCATCTCTTCATCCATGATGGCTTTTCTCTTTTCCAAGAAAGCAGTTATTCTACCCCAAAAAAAGATTTTGACTATAATTACCAAAATAAGCGTTGCAGCAATCTGGATAATCATATCCAAGAGATTGACGCCTAAAGCTTGTTCAACTACCCTTGAAACGGCTTCTACCATTCTTTCAATCGCAGGCATAAGCGCCCTCCTAAACTTCTAATCTT
>JAVEWC010000031.1:0-10786 GCA_034004745.1 Candidatus Izemoplasmatales bacterium
CAATATCAGCCATGATAAAAATTTCTTCCAATTTAGAGAATAAATCTTCGTCTATAGTTTTTGAGTTTGCCAAAATATCTTTTAAAGAAGACAAAGATTGATTTCTTGTCTTCATCATGCCTATTTTATATTTTTCTGCTTTTTTTCGCTTTTCCTTGCTGCTGAACAGTTTGGAGAACAAACCCATAGTTTCACCACCTAAAAAATCTATTTGTATTATATCATAAAATTGAAAAATTGCTAAACTTAATAATGAAAAATTCGTCTCAGGGAAGTGAGACGAATTTTAAGGAAGGGTAAGTGTGTCATAGACACTTAATGGGAAATTCAACTACATCAGTAGCTGTAGTATTATTCTAACACAAGTTATCTGTTAGTGAACGTGATGTTTTTATGAACTTTTTCCCTTTAGCATTTTTTTCCTGTTATACAACGAGTAACTCCCTGTTCATCTGTCACCACAACGTTGTCGCAGTCAGGACACAATTCATCTACGACTTTAAGCGGAGAGATATACTTGCACTTAGGAAACTCTGAACAAGCCAGGAATTTTTTGCCTTTATTTTTGCCTTTGGTGGCGACTTTAACTACTAAAGTCCCAACGTTGCAACTTGGGCATTTAACTGTGGTATCTTGAGGTTGAAGTTTTTCTTTCGGTTTGATGTATTTGCATTTTGGATATTTTGAACAAGCTTCAAACTCGCCATATTTTCCGTTTTTCTTCACCATTGGCGAACCGCATTTAGGACATGTTTCACCAGTTTTGACAGGAGCCAATTTTTCCATTTTGATTTTAGCTTTATTTACCAATGGTTCAAAGTAATTGTAAAAGTCCTGTAATACATTTAATTGCAATTCATTGCCTTCAGCTATTTCATCCAATGTTTCTTCCATTTTTCGAGAGTAACTTGGACTGATGAAATCATGGAAGAACTGATTTAACTGATCAATTGTGATTTTTCCTTGGTCTGTAGGGATTAATTTCTTATCTTCGACATGAACATATTTTCTATTTGATAGTGTCGAAAGTGTCGAAGCATAGGTTGAAGGTCTGCCAATGCCCAAATCTTCCATATCTTTAATCAATTTGGCTTCTGTATATCTTGCTGGAGGAGTAGTGAAAAGTTGTTTCTTTTCAATCTTATCAGTTTTTATGGTATCCCCCTCAGTGAAGTTTTCAATATCTGAGGTTTTCTTTTCTTTATCTTCATAATCTTTTGTCAACTTCAAGTACCCGTCAAAAAGCGGTTTTGAGCAAGAAGCCTTAAATATAGTGTTTTCGTTTTGTAACTGGAGTGTGGTGACTTCATTTACGGAAGGACTCATTAATGAACCAACTGCCTTATCATAAATCAACTTATATATCTTATATAGTTGCGAAGAAGTCACACTGGAGGATTTTTCATCCTTAGCCTTACTTTTTATTATTTCCTGTTGGTCAAGGTAAGCTTTAAAATCTTCAGGGGTTCTTGAAACTGAAGTAGGCCGGATTGCTTCATGCGCGTCTTGCGCATTTTCTTTGTTTTTTGGTGTGCGATAGAAACCAACGTATTTTGAGCCAAAAGAGTTTTTAATGAAATCCTTTGCTTCATTGACGAACTGATCTGACAGACGAGTGGAATCTGTACGCATGTATGTAATCATACCAACCATTTCGCCACGATATTCTAAGCCTTCATACAGTACCTGGGCTATTCGCATCGTTTTTTCCGCAGTATAATTATATTTATTCGCAGCTGCTTGCTGAAGGGCAGATGTAGTCAATGCTGGTTTAGAATAGGATTTGGACTCTTTCGTAGATAATTCTTTAACCAAGAAATAATCCTTAAGATTATTGATTAAGCTTGTGGCCTCTTCATCTGTCTTGATATCGGGATTTTCTCCATTAACTTTAAATAATTGAGTTTCTACTTTGCCGAAGTTGGCATAGATTTCATAATATTCCTCTGGAATGAACTTTTCAATTTCTCTTTCCAAATCAACAATCAATTTTAGGGCTGCGGATTGAACTCGACCCGCTGATTTCGATTTGATCTTTGCTTGTAAAAGCGTAGAGAGTTTAAAACCAATGATTCTGTCCATCATCCTTCTGGTTTCTTGGGAAGAAACCAAGTTGAAATCAATGTCACGTGGATGATTGATGGCATTAATGACTGCGTCTTTGGTGATTTCATTAAAAACCACTCTTTTTACCTCTTTACCCTTGATGTTCAAGGTGTCGTATAGATGCCAGGAAATTGCTTCTCCTTCGCGGTCAGGGTCGGTTGCAAGATAGATTTCTTTGGCACTTTTAATAAGGGTATTGAGTTCTTTGACAACTCCCTTTTTCTTGTCGAGAATTTGATAATTTGGAGTGAATCCATTATCGACATCAATCCCAAGCCCACCCTTTCCACTGGTAGCCAAATCACGGATATGACCAACACTGGCAGCTACACTATAGTCGTTGCCAAGATAACGGGATATGGTTTTTGATTTCGATGGGGATTCTACGATTACAAGTTTTTTAGCCATAATTCACCTCGCCCTTATATAATATACGCAATATTTTTCAATTGTCAACCGATTTATTCTTGAATTTTTTTGAAAAAACCTTAGAGATTCCAGCTAATAATATATATATTATTATAAAAAAAATTAGCCAATTTCTGGCTAATTAAAATCCTGTAATGATAAAAGTCATACGATCTTTTTTTTGCATATCCTTTAATGTGAAGATTTCGCTATCAGGAAAATATTCTCTTGCAATCAAGGTCAATTCTGTCTTTTTATCATATGCGTGTTCAAAAGCTATAATTGATTTTTCTTTAAGAATCTTATTGGCGTCTTTAAGAATTTGTCGATAAAAATCTAAACCGTCTTCACCACCGAATAAGGCCAAATGCGGTTCATTGTCATAAATGATTGCGTCAACCTTCTCTTCGTTGGGAATATAAGGAGGATTGGAAACCAAAATGTCAAATTTCCTTCCCATTAAGGGTTTAACCATATCTCCTTGAATGAATTCAACATTCGCTTTAAGATTAGTCGCATTTTCTTTTGCTAAGGTCAAGGCTTCGCTACTGATGTCCGTAGCAACCATTTTCATCAAAGGTTCTTCTTTGTTCAAAGCAATTGCCAAACATCCGGAACCGGTGCCGATATCAACGACATCCACATTTTCGCCCTTGAAATATTCATCATAATAAATCAAAACATTCGCTACTAACTCTTCAGTCTCAAATCGAGGAATCAAAGCGGTGTTTCTGACGAGAAATTTATATCCATAAAAATATACATGACCGATAATCTGTTGAACCGGTATATTCTTTATTAAATAAAGATTTAAGGCGTCCTCAAAAATAATCCGCTCTTTATCGGGCATATCTTCTTCGTATCTCAGGTATAGTTCACTCTGGGAAAGACCGGAAAAATTCAAAAAGAGAAGTTCAGTAGCGCTGGTTTCTTTGCCGGTTTTTCTCGTCAAGGATTTAGCGTTCTTTAGAACTTCTTTATAAGTGGACATTATTGTTTAGCCAACTTTCTTCTTTGTTCTTCAGCAATTAAAGCTTCGATAACTGCATCCAATCTGCCGTCAATAATCCGATCAAGTTGTTGGATGGTTAAATTGATACGGTGGTCGGTGACACGATTTTGCGGATAGTTGTAGGTTCTGATTTTTTCGCTTCTGTCGCCGGTCCCAACTTTGGATTTTCTTTCTTCGCCTTCTTTGTCAAGTTTTTCCTGCAGCATTGCGTCATATAACCTTGACCGTAGAATTCTTAAAGCTGAAGCCTTGTTTTCATGTTGACTCTTACCATCCTGGCATTGAGCTACAGTTCCAGTCGGGACATGGGTAACGCGAACGGCTGATTTAGTCGTATTTACTGATTGCCCTCCTGGTCCGGAAGAACAGAATACGTCAACTCTGACATCTTCCATATCCATCTCAAAGTCTATTTCTTCAGCTTCAGGCAAAACTACCACTGTCGCTGTCGAGGTATGGATTCTACCTGCCGATTCCGTTTGAGGCACTCTTTGGACTCGATGAACTCCTGATTCATATTTAAGATATGAATAGACGTTTTCACCAGTAACCATGAATTCAATTTGTGAAAATCCTCCGGCTTCTTTTGGTTCTATATATAGAAGTTCGATTTTCCAATCCATCGCTTCGGCATACTTGGAATACATCCGGAAAAGATCACCGGCAAAAATATTGGCTTCGTCGCCACCGGCTGCCCCTCTGATTTCAACAATAACGTTTTTCTCGTCATTCGGATCTTTTGGTATCAGCAGCAATTCCAATTCTTCTTCTAATTTTACTATTTTTTCTCTAGCTTCTTCCAATTCGGCTTCAGCCATATCTCTAATGTCGCTATCTTTGTCTTTAGCCATTTCTTTGAGTCCATCAAGTGATTCTACTATAGTTTTATATTCACGAAACTTCAAGACCGGCTTTTCCAATTTAGCGAACTCTTTTGCAAGTTCAGTTACCTTTTTTACATCGACGGCAATCTCTGGTTGAGACATAAGTTCGCCGATTTCCAGGTATCTTTCTTCAAGTTGAATTAATCTATCTAGTAACATTTTTTCCTCTCTTAATCACCGGCATAGGAATTGAATTTCGAGGTCTCCTTGTTGAAAATCAACTGGAAGTCGCCTGGAGTTCCGTGTCGGTTTTTCGCAACTGAAAATTGCGTTAAATTTCTTTTGCGTTCATCTTCGCTATCTTCATCCTTCACATAAAGGAAAATGATGATGTCAGCATCTTGTTCAATGGATCCAGACTCTCTCAAGTCCGACATTTTAGGGCGTTTGTCCTCGCCTTTTCTTTGTTCAATCCCACGTGACAACTGACTTAAAGCAACTACTGGAACCTTCAGTTCGCGAGCCATTTCTTTAAGTACCCGTGATATTTCCGATACTTCCTGGACTCTATTGCCTTTATAAACGCCTGATCCACTTAAAAGTTGGAGGTAGTCGACGATGACTAAATCCAATTTATTGTTTTGTTTTAGCTTACGGCATTTACTTCTTAAATCCATAACCTCTACTGTACCGGAATCATCAAAGTAAATATTAGTGCCTTTAAGATTTTTTACTGCCGTTTGCAATCTTTCCCATTCGGTAGAAGATAGATCGGCTTTTCTCAATTTGGTGTTTGATATTGAAGATTGAGCGCTCAGCAATCTGAGCAACAATTGTTCGACACCCATTTCCAAAGAGAAAAAGGCAATGTGAGGTCTTCTTTCCAATGAACCGATATTGAGTGCCAAATTTAAGGCAAAAGCTGTCTTACCAATACCCGGTCGAGCGGCAATGATCAAAAGGTCGGATGGTTGCAGCCCCAAAGTATAGGTGTTCAAGGCTTTGTATCGTGTGTCAAGTCCGGTAACATTATCGACGACTTGTTCTCTTTCGGCGAGTTTGTTGATGGTCTCTTCGGCAATTTCAGAAATATTGATGAAATCGGAAGAACGTCTGTTTTTGGTAATTTCGAAAATTTCTTTTTCCACTGTATCAATAAAATGCGGAGCATCTTCGACGGCTTTGGATTTTTCGATTAATTCCGAGAATTTTTCCTGAAGTCTTCTTAAGACCGAACGGTCTTTGACAATGTTGATGTATTCTGATAAATTAGCAGTTGAAGGTACGACTGACGCCAAATTGATTATATATTCGCGTCCACCGACTTTATCCAAATTATTGGTGTTTTCCAAGTGATTGATAACAGTAATGATATCAATAGCACTGTCATTCTGAAACAGCGACAGCATCGACTTGTAGATAATTTGATTGTTAGGGCTATAGAAGTCTTCCACCTGGAGTTTATCCGCAATAACATTCATTTCATTATTGTTGAAGAAGACAGAACCCAATACTGATTCTTCTGCTTCCAGACTATAGAGTAATGATTCCATATTATCAATCGTTAAAGTTAATCCCTAATAGGGGATTTATACTTTTGCTCCTCTCTATTCTTGTTCGAGAACTTGAATGTTAATTACTGCGGTTACTTCTTTATGCAACTTAATGTTTATTTCATATTTTCCCAAGGAATTAATATTATCGCTTAATTCGATTTTTCTTTTATCGACAACGATATTGTAAGCTTTTTTAAATTCATCTGCGATTTGTTTGGAGTTGATTGAGCCAAAAAGTTTACCGGATTCGCCTAGTTTTACATAAAGTTTGATTGGGCTCTCCTCGATGATTTTTTTCAGTTCAAGTGCATTTTGATATTCCTTGTTGGCTTCTTGTTTAAGTTTGTCCATCTCTTCATTCAGAGATTTCATATTGGCAGGGCTGGCCGCTATGGCGTGTTTTGAAGTAAGAAGATAGTTACCATAACCTGTCGCAACTTCAATAATATCGCCTTTCTTTCCTTTTCCCTTAACGTCTTTGATAAGAATTAGTTTCATGCTTGTGTCCTCCTTGAAACTTTCATTGATTATTTTTTCAATGCTTTCAGCAATTTCATCAGGTTTCCCGTCTTTAATTTGTGCAGCCGCATTATTCATGTGCCCACCGCCACCAAATTTTTCCATGATGATTTGCACATTGAAATTATTGATGGATCTGGCAGAGATAGCTACAGTGTCTGATCCGATGGCACCAATGGCAAAAGCGGCGATAATATTGTCTATTTCCAATAGCTCGTCGGCTGTTTTTGCCAATTGGGTTCTGTCGGTGATATCTTGTCTTTCAAGAACAGTGATTGCAAAGTGATTGTTGATGATTCGTGCACGGTTCACCAAATTTGATTTGGTTTTGATGTCGTCCAGCGACTCGCGCAAAATCAATTTGGCTTTAGCAGGGTCAGCTCCGTCGTCTCGCAATTTCGCAGCTGATTCAAAGGTTCTGGTTCCCGTATGGACGGTGAAATTATTGGTATCAATCATCATGCCGGCTAGCATGATTGTCGCCTCGAACGGATCTATAACAACTTCTTCGCGGAAAAAGTCCATCAGTTCGACAACCAACTCAACTGAAGAAGAGGCATAAGGCTCGACATAATTCATCAGCATGTCGGTAATGGCATTGTCAAGTCGACGATGATGGTCGATTACGACAATGTGTTTGGTTTTTTCCGTTAGCTGCGGAACATTCGATTGCGATGGCGAATGATGGTCAACCAAAACCAACAAAGAATCATGATTGATTAATTCCAGGGCGTCTTCAGGATCGATTAAATAATCCAGAAGTTTGATATATTCTTGGTTCAGGATATTAATTAACTTAGATGTCGTTTGATCGACGTTATCAAAATCCAGGACGATTTTGGAATTTTTGTTTTTTGTCAACGCCATTTCCAATAGACCTATAGCAGCTCCTAATGCATCCAAATCGGTAAATTTGTGAGGCATAATAAAAATGCTTTGACGTTCGCTAAAGAAATCTTCAAGTGCACGCGAATTAACTTTGGCAGCGATTTTTGACCGCTTCTCAACGGTATTGGTTTTACCACCAAAAAACTTAATTGGTTGATTCTTTAAGTTTACAACAACTTGGTCACCACCGCGGGCAATCGCCAATTTTAGAGCTTCTTCTGCAGCTTCGCCTAATTGTGGCGGAGAAGCTTCATAAGCGGCAATTCCGATGGAAAGAGTAACTCTCACATCATTATCGTTGGCAATTTTGCTGATGGTATTCAAGATAGTAAATTGGTTTTTCATAATCTCGTCAAGTTTTTTTCTATTCATCATGATGACCGATTTTTCCGGACGAAGATTGATGAAGTAGATATCGTTTGTCGAACACCAAGTATTGAGTGCCGATAATAACAACCCTTGAATATTGGCTTTGATTTGAAAATCCAAATTTGATGTTGATTCATTGAAGTTATCCAAACTCATTACGCCGATAACGTCGGAATAATCATAATATCTTTGTCTGACTTGTTCCCTATCGGTCACTTCAAATAAATAAATGGCGTTGTTTTTCGGATAATGCACGACGTCATAAATCTTGTCGTAGACATTGGCCAAAAATTTTCCAACTCTTTTAGAAATGTTTTCGTATAAATCGCGATTGATGACTTTTAAAGTTCTGTCAACCAAAGCGTTGGAAAAAATTTCTTTTGCATTGCTGTTGGCATACACGATATTGAATTGGTCATCATAAAGTATAATTCCTACCGGCATTGAACTCAAGGCGATTTCTTCGCTATTGAAACGGCGTTTCTGGAGTGCATTGATTTCTCTGATTTTGTTCTCTAGCTCAATAATTCTTTTAACTCTTGATTTAGTCAGGTAATGAGCAAAAATGAGCCAAACGATCAATGACAAAACAAGGATGTTGTAAAAAACAAAATATTCCCAATCCAACTCAAGGAAATAGGAAAAACGGCCTTCAGGGAAAATGAACAACATTCCCAAGACAATCAAAACTATAAAGATTAAAATCCAAATCAGCACTTTAGTCGTTTTAGATTTTTTCATCCGGTACCTCTCATAAAGAAATTATAATAAGTAATTATACCATAAAGTCATTAAAAAATAAACTTGATAGAAAAGAAAATAAGGAAGATATTTATTGGTTGTTACGACAAACAAAAAACCTACAAAAGTAGGTTTTAAATAAGCTTTTGAATCTATTCTTTTACATATGGTAACAAAGCCATAAAGCGAGCTCTTTTAATAGCTGCAGCTAAATGCTTTTGATAGTATGCGCTGGTTCCAGTGACGCGTCTTGGTAGAATTTTGCCTCTATCGGAAACGAATTTTTTCAATAATTCGTAATCTTTAAAGTCGATGTATGTAACTTTATTTTCAGTAAAATAGCATCTTTTTCTATTTCTACGGCCTCTAGCTTTAAATCCTGGTTTAGCCATAATAATTCCTCCTTTTTAGAATGGTAAGTCATCTTCAACGTTGTTGAAAGTTCCTGTATTGATGTCGTCGTCTTCTTTTTTAGCTTCATAAGCATCATCGGAAGTTGATGATTTCGTGTCTAAAAATACGACAGAATCACAAACAACTTCAGTGATATATCTTCTAGCATTGATTTTTTCATCCATGTAATCCCTGGTCTGCAAGCGGCCTTCTACAGCAACCATTGCGCCTTTGCTGACATATTTAGCAACGCTCTCAGCTTGTTTTCTCCAAGCTGTGCAATTGAAAAAATCAGCGTTCTTGTCGTTGGTGCCATTGGATTGGAACGGACGGTTAACCGCTAAAGAGAATGTGCATACAGGAATGTTATTCGGTGTGTATCTTAGTTCAGGGTCTCTGGTAAGACGTCCGATAAGAACAACTTTATTAAACATTTAATTTTCCTCCTAAGCTTCGTCTCTAGCTATAACAATATGACGAATGACATCTTCACGGATTTTCATAACACGGTCGATCTCAGCGATTGCTTCAGCAGGAGCAACTACGTTTAATACTACATAGTATCCCTTTGTGAAATCGGCAATCTCATAAGCAAGATCTCTAATGCCCCACTCATCTACTTTAACTTCTTGAGAACCTTGTCCCGTTAAAACGGCGTTCATAGCTAAAATCAATTCTTTTCTAGCTGATTCTTCAAGATTAGGACGAATGATATACATGATTTCATATCTTTTCATATTTATACCTCCTTTTGGTCTATTGGCTGCCAATATAGCAGCAAGTGAGATAAATCACAACGATGTATTATAACACACGTCTAGACATTTGTCTAGAAAAAATAACTGGTATTTCTTGATAAAAAATTTCTTTTTAATTGCCTTTTTTGCGGTATGGAAGCAGCATTGAAACTGTTTTGCGATATTCAGCATACCCATCGCGATTAGCCAATTTTTTCTCCATCAAAGGTATCGAGATGAACAAGAAAAGCATAATCATTGAAATTGGATATATCAGGTGAAAATCTATTACTTTTTTATCGGAAAAATACATGAGATAAATACCGCTCCAAAACATTAGTTCCCCTAAATAATTAGGGTGTCTGGAATATTTCCATAAGCCGCTGTCAATCACTTTCTTATCTTTATTGGGATTCATTCTAAAATCATACATTTGTTTATCGGCAATGAATTGGATGACTGCTGCAGAAAGTGAAATCAAAAGACCAATCAAAAATATCAAATTGAAGGTATTGTTTTGAATCACGTCATGGGCATTGATCAATTGCAGATAAACCACCAATGTCGGTATCATGTGAATGCCCATCAAATTGGTAAGGAAATAGATTTTGGGAGCTTGATCATGAAGTTTGGTATATCGCCAATCTTGGTGCTTAAAGCCATTCCAATTTTTCCACCAATTATAAGTCAATCTAATCCCCCAAACCAGTATTGCCACAAGTAATAAAATCACATTCAGGGAAAAATTCTTGTAAATGAAAATCCATTCCAAGACAATTATTATTGGGATTACGCTCCAATAAGGATCGTAAAGAGATGCATTCTTAACAATATTGCTGAAGATGAATACAACCAAAGTCATACTGACGGTTGATATCAGCGTTACCAAAATCATGTTGTAATTCTTATTTAAACCATAAAGCATGATCAAGCCGCCAATCAAGGAAGCGAAGAAATATACAGCGAGGAAAACCCAAAGAGTCTGTTTCTTTGTCAAATTTAACAATTGCATAGTTGCTCTCCTTTGTTAGTTTAGGTGCTAGGATTATATCACATCTAAGTGAGGATAGAAATATCAATAATCAAGATTATTTAAAATCTCCTGGAAAATGAATTGAACCGTCTCCAATTGAATCATTTCTCGATTTCCGGAAAATTTCTTTTCATACAAAAAAGTTGTATTATTGATTTCTATTGCAATAAAAACTTCGCCAGCGTCGTGTCCCAATGATG
>JAVEWC010000032.1:0-10709 GCA_034004745.1 Candidatus Izemoplasmatales bacterium
AAAATAGGCATGATGAAGACAAGAAATCAATCTTTGTCTTCTTTAAAAGATATTTTGGCAAACTCAAAAACTATAGACGAAGATTTATTCTCTAAATTGGAAGAAATTTTTATCATGGCTGATATTGGCGTCGATACAGTAGTGGAATTTGTGGAAAATATCAAAAACGTGGTAAAAAAAGAAAAGATTGAAAAACCTTTGGATTTGGAAAATATCATTGTCGATCAAATGTTTGAACTTTACCTGAAAGGTGAAGTCATCAATACCAATATCAAATTCAATAAAGACGGATTGACAGTCATCTTGTTTGTCGGTGTGAATGGAACGGGAAAAACGACTTCAATCGGCAAACTGGCCTACAGATTGAAAAATGAAGGCAAATCTGTGATGATGGCAGCCGGTGATACATTCAGAGCTGGGGCGATTAACCAACTAAAAGTCTTCGGTGAAAGAGTGGGAGTAGAGGTAATTGCGAAAGAAGCGGGGAGCGATCCTTCAAGCGTTATCTTTGACGCCATCAAACAAGCCAAGAGCAAAAATATTGATGTTTTGTTGATAGATACCGCCGGTAGGTTGCAAAATAAAAAGAATTTGATGATGGAACTTGATAAAATCAATCGCATCATCAAAAGAGAGACCAATAATGAAGAGTTCGAAACATTTTTGGTAATAGATGCCACAACCGGTCAAAACGGGTTGTCTCAAGCACAGATATTCTCGGAAGTTACAAGTATCAATGGCATAATTTTGACAAAACTTGATGGAACCGCCAAAGGCGGAATTGTATTGGCGATCAGAAATAAACTGGGAATACCAATCAGCTTTGTCGGTCTTGGTGAAAAATTGACTGATTTGGAATATTTTGATATTGAAGATTATATTTATGGTCTATTCTCAGACTTCTTCGAATAGGTGAATATTATGTCATATACAATTGAAGAAACAATCAAATACAATCAATTGTTCGATGTTTATCAAGAATTGTTGACGGATAAACAAAGACAATATTTTACATATTATTTCTCTGATGATTATTCATTGGCAGAAATAGGAGAGATATTAAATGTAAGCAGAAATGCAGTACATCTACAGATTAAAAGTATCATCAACACCCTGGAAAATTTTGAAACAAAACTGCATGTTAACGATTTATATGATAAAGTTGATGAATTATTGTCGGCTTTAAAGGATGAAACACTAAAACCTAAAACTTTAACGATTATAAAGAAGATAGAAAAGGTGAAATAAATGGCTTTTGAAAATTTAACTGGACGTTTTCAGATGGCTTTGCGTCGATTGACTGGCAAAGGCTCCTTAACGGAAAAAGATATAGATGAGATGATGAGAGAAGTCAGACTTTCATTATTGGAAGCTGACGTAAACTATAAAGTAGTAAAAGAATTCACTGATGAAGTGAAGGAACTTGCCTATGGAGAAAAAATCCTCAAGGGTTTGAATCCTGGTCAACAAGTTGTTAAAATCGTCAATGACGAATTGACAAAGTTGATGGGATCAGAAGCAAGCGAACTTAACCTAGAAGATGACTTCACCGTTATATTGATGGTTGGTTTACAAGGTGCTGGTAAAACGACTACAGCTGGAAAACTGGCGAATTACATCAAGAAAAACAATAATCGCAAACCTTTATTGGTAGCTGCGGACATTTATCGTCCAGCAGCGATTGAACAACTTGAAACTGTAGGCAAACAACTGGGTATCGAAGTTTTCCAAATGGGGAAAATCGAACCTGAGAAAATTGTCAAACAGGCAATTGATTATGCCAAAAAGAATGAATTTGATTTAGTTATTATCGATACAGCCGGACGTTTGCATATCGATGATTTCATGATGGATGAAATCAAGAATGTTGCTCAAATTACCAAACCTCAGGAGATATTGTTGACAGTTGACGCCATGACCGGACAAGACGCCGTCAATGTCGCTGAGACATTTAACAAGGCGTTAAAACTAACAGGTTGCATTCTTACCAAACTAGACGGTGATACTCGTGGTGGTGCGGCTTTATCAATCAGAAAAGTTACGGGAGTTCCGATTAAATTTGCCGGAACCGGGGAAAAATTGCAAGAGATTGAAGTTTTCCATCCTGAAAGAATGGCTTCCAGAATCCTTGGCATGGGCGATGTTTTGAGCTTGATTGAAAAAGCAACTGAAGAAATCGATGAAACTGAAGCCATGAACATGATGGAAAAGATGATGAGTGGCAACTTCAACTACAATGATCTATTGAAACAAATGAAGATGATTAGAAGAATGGGCAAATTTTCGGGGATATTGAAAATGTTGCCAGGTCTTGGTTCTTTAGCCGATATGGATAAGGTTGACGACAAACAGATGGACTTCATCGAACCAATCATTTCCTCAATGACTCCGGAAGAAAGAAAAAATCCTGCTCTGCTCAATATGTCTTCTTCAAGAAGAAATAGAGTCGCTAGAGGTTCTGGACGTTCAACTACAGAAGTAAATCGTTTGATAACGATGCTAGAAAAACAAACTAAGCTTTTTAGACAAATGCAAGGGATGAATCCGAAGAGTATGGAAACAATGTCGCAAAATGTTGCGCAAGGCAATTTTCAACCAAAACAAAGTCGGGCTGACAGAAGAAAAAATAAAAAGTAAAGCTCTGTGATTTCACAGAGCCTTTTTTATGGGTTTAATTATATAAATATTCTGACAAGAAACGGTATACAGCGTTTTCTGAAGAAGTGAAATCAAGGATTAAATCAGCTACTTTGATCAGTTCCGGATGGGCGTTTCTGACCGCTACTCCGAGTCCGGCGTATTCCAGCATTTCAATGTCGTTATGACCATCGCCAATAGCTATGACATCTTCAGGTTTAAATCCGAGATATTCGGCTACATGAGCTAAAGCCTGACCTTTGTTCGATTCCGGAGTGAAGACTTCGATGATAGAGTCATATTCACCAGACAGGTTCCAAATTCTTGACAATATTTGATTAGGGTATTTTGTATCAATATATTCTTTAATCAGTTTTCCCCTACCTTGCTTACCAATGATAATCGCACCATTAGGATCTTTATCCAAAGTATCCTTGAAATAACCGAAAGCAATTTTCGTGGAGCCTTTAACATGGAGCAATGGTTCAATTGCCTTTTCTTCCTGGTGTACATATATAGCATCTCTAACTTCACAGAAAGCGTTTCTGATATGGTCGATATTGTTTTCAAAAATATCGATGATTACGTCTTTATTGACTGTGTAATTTATTCTTGGAAATGAAGAATCTTTAGGGTGGGTAATCAAACCACCGTTATAATTGATTATCGGTGTGTTCAAGTCAAAACGGTCATACACAAATTTTGAACTTCGATAAGGTCTACCGGTAGCTATTACGATTTTATGACCAGCCTTTTGGACTTCTTTCATAAAGTCGCATAGCGATTCTGATAAAGAATCAAAATCATAAAGGATTGTTCCATCTAAATCTAGAGCGATTAAATATTTTTTCATTTGGTAATTTTTCTCCTTGAAGAATTGTGCCTTCACTAAAATTATCTCATAGTATATATAAATATGCAAATTATTATATCGATTGATTATTATTGGGTTTTAAGATATAATTTATTTGATATAGGAGATAAATTACATGCTAAAACTCTTTACTATTAGTCCGACAATTTCATCTTTTTTAGCTATTAGTTTTCCGGATATAACCAATTTTTTACTTGGCGTTATTACCGGTTTTATTCTCTTAGGTCTGTTTATAACTTACATTTTTACCACTCATTCCCGGAAGAAACAACGCAAGAGATTATTGGCTTTGCCGGAAATGATTGAAAAAAAAGAAATCTACCAAATGATAGAAGCCAAGCAAAATCAGTTGGTTGAGACCGTTAAATTGACAGATAATGCCTATTTCAAGGTAGCTTTCGAACTGAGTTTTGAATTAGCCGAAGAAATAGCCAGATACTACTATCCCAAAGCGAAATATCCAATGTATGAAATCTCCATCGAAGAATTGTTGGAACTGAATTACTATATAACCAAAAGAGTCGAAAAAATGGTCAACGGGAAAATTCTCAGACATTTCAAGGGTTATAAGATATCGACAATCATTGACGTGTTAAACAAGAAAAAAGCGATTGATAATTCGAAACTGATGAAACTAAATCGCAAACTCAAAATTTCCAAGATATTGACAATGGGAAAAGCAGTTCTAAACTATGCCAATCCAATCTATTGGTTTAGAAGATTGGCAATAAAGCCTTCAACAGTTCTTGTGACCAAGGAAGTGTGCAAGTTCATTATCGCCATTGTCGGCGAAGAAACCAATAATGTTTATAGCAAATCGCTATTCAAACATGACGAAACGGAAATAATGAAGGCTGAAGAGGATTTTGAGGAAATATTGGAAGTTGAGGAGGAGTAAATATGTTCAGAAAAAAAGACAAACCAGAACGAATCGTACCTAAAACTTCAAGAACCAAGGATAATCGTCCGTTTTTTATTCCTGAAATCAGAACAATTGAAGATAAGAAAAATATGAGCAACACCTTCATGTCTCCATTTGGAATTGAAAATAAACATGTAGTGAACGTTCCCAATGACAGAACGGGAACTGGTGACATTGACAAGAAATATGATATTTTCCGTAAGGAAAAGCGTTTGACTAAAGAAGAGGCACAAAGACGTTATGGCAGTTCATATTATGAGTTCACGACAATCGATAACAACGTTCACAAAAAGGCTTTCTCCGAAGAAGGCTTGACTGCTGACGATTTGCATCACAAAAAAGCTCCGGCAGTAGAGACTTCCACTGAAGATATCATCGCTGCTCATCGAACGATTGAAAGCGTTCCGGTCGATGAATTCTTTGAAAAAGCAGCTGTCTACTCCGAAAAGAAAACTGCCAAAGAACCAGTAGATGAAGTTTTAAAAGATCTGGTTGAAGACGAAGATTTGACAATAATAAATAAAGCACCGATAGAAGAAGAAAAATATGACGATATAATTTTCAAGGAAGATGAAGTAATTACAGAAGAGCCGGAAATTGGGTTTTCTGATGATTTAGTTTATGAAGAATATCAACCGGAAAAAACTGTTATCAAACATGAAAGACCGATTTTTCCGATTGAAAGTCAAAATCTCAAAGAATATGTCTTGCCACCGATAAGTCTATTCAAGAAAAACGAGTCGACATCGGACGTTGAACCAACTTGGGTCAAGGAAAACATTGACGTCATCAATGAAACCATGGTGTCATTCGGTATTGATGGTACTGTAACCAACTATACCATGGGTCCTACTGTAACCAGATACGAAGTTTCACTGGCTTCAGGCGTACCTACAAAGAAAATAACCTCAATTTCGGACAATATTCAAATGAGCCTATCGGCTTATTCAATCAGAATTGAAGCGCCTATTCCGGGAAAAAACACCGTTGGTATAGAAGTGCCGAACAGAGTCAGGGAGTCAGTATATTTTGGCGATGTTGTCGACAATCCTAAATTCTTGAAATCAAAAGATCCGTTGCTGCTTGCAATCGGATTGGATATCGATGCTCTACCGGTTTATACTTCGATTGAATCCATGCCTCACGGATTGGTGGCTGGTTCTACTCAATCAGGTAAATCCGTAGCCATTGCTTCAATCATCGTTTCGTTAATTGCCAGAAACAAACCGGACGAAGTCAAATTAATGTTGATTGACCCGAAAAAGGTTGACCTGCAACAATTTGCCGATTTACCTCATCTGGTTACGCCGATTATCGACGAAACTCAAGTTGCCAATGAAGCCTTGAAGTGGATGGTAAGAGAGATGGAATCACGTTATGACACCCTAAAACGTTTCAAGGCCGTAAATGTTGTGGATTATTACACTCGCCGAAGCGATTTACCTAACTTCATCAAGATGCCGAGAATTGTCGTCATTATTGAAGAAGCGTCAGACTTATTACTGAGTGGTGGACCGGAAATTGAAGAAAGCATCTTAAAACTTACACAAAAGTCAAGAGCTGTGGGAATCCATGTTTTACTAGCAACGCAAAGACCTTCAGCTGATATTATCAAAGGATCGATTAAAGCGAATATCCCGACGAGATTCGCCTTCAGAGTTCCCTCCTCCACAGACTCTTCAGTCGTGTTGGATATGACCGGAGCGGAAAAATTGTTGGGTAAAGGCGATATGTTGTTTTCAGAAAACGGTATGGCTCGACGTTTGCAAGGGGCTTACCTTTCTCCGGAAGAAATTGAAAATATCACCGAGTTCATCAAGGAACAAAGAGAACCGGAATATATGTTCACTCATGAAGCTTTGGTCGTATTATCAGCTACTGGAGAAAATATGGATCAAATCGACGAACTTTTCAAGGATGTCGCAACTTACGTAGTCGAAGAAGGCAAATGTTCTTTGAACAAGATTACGCAAGTGTTTGGTATCGGCTTCAACCGCGCTACGCAAATCGTCAATTCTTTGGAAAAATTCGGTATAGTTTCCGAGAATGTAGGAACTAAACCAAGAACTGTTTTAGTTGAATATACCGGTTTGAGCAAAATATTCGAAGGACTTGATAATTAATGGATTTTGAAGCTAACACAATAATTAGTGAACAACAAAAACTGATGAAAAAATCATTATTACTACTCATCAGTTTTTTCTTGTTTTTTATTACTGACATAATACTTTTTATCATCTTCCAAAAAAATTATCTCTTCATGTTCAATCTCAATCGTTCGGAATCAAATATGCCAAATCCTTTCTTGACTGACATTTTCGCAACGATTTTTTATACAATTATCTTGGTTGCATTTTTGGTATATGGGGCATTCTTATTAATTTACCTTAACAAAAAATATCGTACCAATCATCAATTATTAAAAAAAGTCCATGGTTTAGCTGATTTTTTCAGCATCGTGCCAATCTTCTTATTTGTTGTCATCATCGTCAATGGGTTTTTTATCACCATCGGACAAGTTGATGGCGACTCCATGTATCCGACTTTTCATAACAATGACGCTGTCGCCATTGTTTTCAATAGCGATATTCAAAGAGAAGACGTTCTAATAATCAAACTTGAAGAAGACTTTTTGATTAAGAGAGTCGTGGGACTACCGGGTGATGAGCTGTTAATTGATACAACAGGAGTTTATTTGAATGGGGTATTGATTGAAACATATATACCATATAATCACATATCATACGATCAGGTTATTCCTGAGGGAAATTACTTTCTGTTAGGTGACAATCGCATTAATTCTTTGGACTCAAGAGTCGTGGGATTGATTGCCCAAGATGATATCTTAGGCGAAGTAATCCATAATTTTTCGCGAAAATAATAATCAATTTATCTTATAAAGGCGGTTAATGTATATGAAGCAGATTCAATGGTTTCCTGGTCATATGGCTAAAGCCAGAAGACAGATCGAGGAAAAATTACAAGTCATTGATATCGTTTATGAAGTTGTGGATGCAAGAGTTCCGCTTTCTTCGTCAAACCCGATGCTCAATGACATTATCAGACATAAACCGAAATTGATTTTGTTGAACAAAGATGATTTAGCCGATCCTAAAATAACCAAAGAATGGATTAAGTATTATAAAGAAAATGCCATCGAAGCATTATCGATTAACTCGCTGACTGATAATTTGGAAAAAACTATCTACCAAAAGACTTTGGAAATATTACGTGACACTATAGAAAAAGAAGCGGCCAAGGGGATGAAACCCAGACCTTTCAACGCCATCGTCATTGGTATTCCCAATGTAGGGAAATCACAATTCATCAACAATTTAGCCAAGAAGAATAAGGCTAAAACCGGCAATTTGCCAGGGGTAACGAAAATTCAGAGTTTCTTGAACGCCGGAGACAACCTCCGTGTATATGATAATCCTGGTGTACTATGGCCTAAGTTCGACGATGAACTCACCGGCATGAAGTTAGCCCTTTTAGGCTCGATTAAAGATAGCATTCTTCCAATTGATGAAGTCACCCTTTTTGGCATAGAATATCTAAAAAAACATTATCCGGACAGTCTGGAAAAAAGATATGGTATTGATTTAACTTCCTTGAATGATAACATAGAGATTTTAGATGCAATCGGAAAGAAAAGAGGTTGTCTTGTCAGCGGTGGCGAAATCGATTATGACCGTGTATACAACTTATTCTTGAACGATTTGCGCAACGGTCTTTTGGGTAGGATGAGTTTTGAAAGAGTTGACCAGAATGTACGAGTATGAAACAGAACTCCTGCAACAGGGATTTAAATATATAGTAGGCGTTGATGAAGTGGGAAGAGGGCCTTTGGCTGCCGGTGTTCTGGCAGCAGCAGTAATTCTTGACCCTAATATAAAGATTGAAGGATTAAACGACAGCAAGCAATTGAGTGAAAAGAAAAGATTGAAGTTGTCAGAAGAAATCAAGAAAAAAGCACTGGCTTATTCCTATGGTTATGTCAATGAAAAAACGATTGATGAAATCAATATTTATGAAGCTTCAAAACTCGGAATGTTAAGGGCATTGAGTTATTTAAAAATCAAGCCTGACTATATTCTCTCTGATGCTATGCCCCTAAAAGAACAATCAATTCCTTATAAAGCAATCATAAAAGGCGACACTTTATCAGCTTCAATTGCGGCAGCCTCGATAATTGCTAAGGTCAAAAGAGATGAAATCATGGAGAAACTGGCTTATATTTATCCTGATTATGGCTTTGAAAAAAATAAGGGATATCCAACGCCAACTCATCTGGAACAATTAAGGATTAATGGCCCCAGCAAAATTCATAGAAAAACTTATAAACCGGTAAAAGACTGTCTATTGACGCAACTGGTATTGGAGGGATTAGATGAAATTTAAAGCAGTCATTTTCGATTTGGACGGAACCTTGCTTGACACAATCGAAGATATCAAGATTACAATGAATTTATCTTTAAGAAAATTTGGTTATCCAGAATTTTCTACGGAAGAATATAAATATTTTGTTGGCAAAGGCGTAGACAACTTAATTAGACAAGTTATCAAGGCTGGGAATATTGATGATACAGCTTTTGAAAAATTGAAAAAGAGTTATTATGACATTTATCATGAACAATCAAAAATCAATACCAAAGCTTATGCAGGGATTCGGGAGCTTTTGGAAGAATTAAAGGCAAAAGGCATTTCCTTGAATGTTTTATCCAACAAACCGCATTCCCAGACTGTTGATGTCATCAGACATTATTTCAAAGAAGATTTATTTGACGAAGTCTATGGCAAAAAAGAAGAGTTTTCACCGAAACCAAATCCTGAATCAGCTTGGGATTTGATTGAAAAACTTGTATTGAATAAAGAAGATATCCTTTATGTGGGTGATACGGAAACAGATATTTTTACAGCTAAAAACGCTGGTCTTTTTTCTGTTGGAGTATTATGGGGCTTTCGTAAAGAAGAGGAACTGATTGCGGCAGGAGCGGATGTGATAGTTAAAAATCCTTTGGAAATTTTAAACCTTTTTTATTAAACAACTCTTCCTTACCCTCAATAAGTTTATCTTTGATTGTTAAAAATGCCAATATTTCAATATTGGGTATCGCTAATCTTCTTAAGATTATAATTGTATTTAAACCTTAAATTTGATATAATCTTTTTGATATAGATTAAATATTTTTGAAGGAGTGATAATATGCGAGTAGCTATAGGCGCAGATCATGCTGGATATAATTACAAGAATGAAATAGTCTCGTTTTTACAAGAAAAAGGTTATGAAATGATGGACTTCGGGGCAGATACTCCTGAAGCAACTGATTATCCTGACTTTGCGGTTTTGGTTGCCAAAGCGGTAAGTATGGGAAAATGTGATTTCGGCGTTTTAATCTGTGGTACCGGCATTGGCATGAGTATCGCTGCCAATAAAGTCAAGGGCGTCAGGGCAGCTGTCGTTTCAACCGAATTTACTGCAGAATCTTCCAAAACCCATAATCATGCCAATGTAATTTGTTTTGGCTCGAGAGTAAATTCGATAGAAGAAGTATTAAATTTCTTGGAAATCTACATCAACACGGAAAAATCTCCTGATGAAAGACATATCAATCGAGTTGAAAAAATCGGAAAGTATGAGGAAGAAAATGAGTAAAGTAGTTGTATTTGATCATCCCTTAATCCAACATAAGATGACTATCATTCGCGATAAGGCGACTGATACCAAAACTTTCAGAGAAAATGTCAATGAAATTGGCACTTTGGTCACCTATGAAGTTACCAGAGACTTGCTGACAAAGGAAATCGAAATCGAGACGCCTATCGCAAAAACGAAGGCCAAAATTCTTGCCAAAGATGTTGTTATCGTCCCTATCTTAAGAGCGGGTTTAGGAATGGTAGATGGAATTCAAAAAGTGATTCCAACTGCCAAAGTCGGACACATCGGTCTTTACCGCGATGAAGAAACTCTTACTCCACATGAGTATTACGCCAAGTTTCCCAAGGAAATAGTCGACGCAACAGTATTGGTTGTTGATCCGATGCTTGCGACTGGCGGATCTGTTATCGCTGCAATCGACAGAGTAAAAAAAGCAGGCGCTATCGATATTCGTTATGTTGGTATCGTTGGTTGTCCTGAAGGCATTGCCGCTCTACAGAAAAGTCATCCGGATGTTGATATCTATATGGTTTCAATCGACCAAGGTTTGAATAAAATCGGTTATATCGTCCCTGGTTTAGGGGATTGTGGAGACAGATTGTTCGGAACCAAATAAA
>JAVEWC010000033.1:0-4896 GCA_034004745.1 Candidatus Izemoplasmatales bacterium
TTGCCAATAAAGATAATCTTTTATTGTCATTTGACTACTCGCAAATTGAACTGAGAGTAGTTTGTGAACTAGCGGGAATTAAGAATTTACAGATTGCTTTTGCCAATAATCTCGATATTCATTATGAAACTGCCAAAAAGATATTTGGGAAAGAGAACATTAATGACTATGAAAGGTCAATTGCCAAAGCCATTAATTTCAGTATCATCTACGGAAAAACTGCCTGGGGTCTATCTGAAGATTTGGATATTACTCCAAAAGAAGCAGAGAGATTTATCAATAGTTATTTTGAAACTTATCCTGAAATCAAGACATATATGGATAGACAAATTGAGTATGCTGAAAATAATGGCTATGTAAAGACCTTGTTTAACCGCAAGACATATATACCGGAAATGAAATCTAACAACTACATGACTAGACAATTTGGCAGAAGAATAGCGATGAACGCTCCAATTCAAGGTACAGCGGCTGATATATTGAAAGTTGCAATGGTTAAAATAAGGGAAAATTTCTTGAAGTCAAATCTTAAGTCACAAATAATTCTGCAAATCCATGATGAAGTGGTTTTGGATGTCTATCCCGAAGAATTAGAACTTGTGACAAAAATAACAAAAGAAACTATGGAAAAAGCAGTACCATTTAAAACTAAATTAGTCGTGAACTATTCTAGCGGAAAGAATTTATTTGAGGTGAAATAGTATGCCTGAACTTCCAGAAGTAGAAACGGTTAAAGAAACTTTAAAAATTCGTTTGTTAGGGCTAAAAATAGTTGATGTCATCGCTCCTTATCCCTTGATAATAAAAATGGATTTCACAGAATTTAAATTTATGGTAATTAATCAGACATTTCGCGATATTAGGCGTTACGGCAAATATCTTTTCTTTGTCTTGGATGATTACACCTTGGTGAGCCACCTTAGAATGGAAGGAAAATATTTCTTGAGAGAAAATTTGGATCAACTAACAAAACATGAGCATGTAGTTTTTTCATTGAGCAACGGTCTGAAATTAGCCTATCATGATGTCAGGAAATTCGGAACGATGGAATTAGTGAAAAAAGGAGAAGAATTCACGCTTTTGAGCGTTAAAAAATTAGGGTTGGAAGCCAATGATCCGAGCATAGATAAAAATGAGATTTTTGGAAAAATTTCTAAAGCACACAGACCGATAAAATCGGTTCTGCTCGATCAATCGATTTTGACCGGTTTAGGAAATATCTATGTTGACGAAACTTTATTCCGATCAAGAATACATCCTGAGGAGTTAGCGGCAAATCTGTCTGAAAAAGAAGTGTTCGGAATTATAAACAATGCCAAGATTGTCTTGAATAAAGCCATCAATCTCGGAGGAACTACAATTAGAACATATCAATCAAGTTTTGGTGTGGATGGCCGCTTTCAAAACGAGTTGAAAGTTCATACAATGGTAGGAAAACCGTGTCAGGAATGTGGAACGACAATTGAAAAAATCAAGATTGGAGGCAGAGGGACTTATTTCTGTCCCAAATGCCAAGTGAGGAAATCAATATGAAAGTTATAGGTTTGACTGGAGGAATCGCATCAGGTAAATCTTTGGTCAGTCGTTTTTTTGAAAAAGAGAACGTCGTTGTTCTAGATGCCGACAAAATCTATAAAAATCTATTAAAAAGAAATAAAATAATGTATAATGAAATTAAGAATGCTTTTTCACTTACAGAACTTGATTTGAAAACATTATCTGAGATTGTTTTTAGCAATGAAGAAAAATTGAAGGTATTGAATTCAATAGCTCATCCTTATGTTAAAAAGGTAATGATTGAGAGAATTCAAAGACTCAAAAAGACTGAAAAGCTTATTGTTTTAGATATCCCATTGTTATTTGAAACTAAGATGGAAAATCTTTGCGATAAAATAATCTGTGTTTATGCGGAAGAAAAAGTTCAGCTTGAACGTTTACTGAAAAGAAACGCTTTATCATTAGACTCAGCATTAAAGAGAATAAATTCTCAAATGCCTTTAAAGGAAAAGTGTAAATTGAGCGACTACATAATAGATAATTCCTCGGATATTGATAATACATACCGACAATTCAAAATTATATTAAGTAAAATTAAGGAGTAATGTGATGTCACTAAAAAGTTTTTTTGCCAATACAGTGGAGACCAGAGAATTACATCCTGATCCATCACTAAGAACAAACTACTACCGAAACAATTATACTCAAGTTACTGAAGCGTTAAAAAAAATGGCTGAAGAAGAAAAATTAGAAGTCAGAGATATCAACAGAGTCCATCGAGAAATTTATATGTTGGGTAATGGATATGACGTAATCGTCACGCTCTCTGAAATTACTCCTGTCGAAATCGGTGTTGATTTCAAGGTAAATTGGTTTGGGGGCTTTGGTTATAATCGACCAAAGAAAAAAGTTCAATCATATTATGCAAAACTTAAAGAGGCTTTGAGATTTAAAGGCATCTCACTTCATCCATAGGAGGATTTTTTTGGAAACACTGAGAAGAAGCGATACTTTTATTGTTTCGGGGGAAGGCTTATGTTCCGAAATTGATTATCAAGTATTATCATTACTATACCAACCGATAATCGGACAAAGCGCTTTTACCCTATATATGACGTTAATGAATTTAATGAATCGTCAGGATTATATTTCCGATGAGTATTTGCATTCGGATTTAGAGTCAATTCTTGGACTGAAAGTGTCAGAAATTGAGCAAGAAAGATTTAAATTGGAAGCTATTGGTTTGTTGGATACATTTTTTGCCAATGACGCTTTTTCTTATGAAATAAAGCTACCTTTAAGTGCAAGAAACTTCATTAATGACGGTATCTTGGGCGAGTACCTAATTGCAGCAATAACCAAAACAAGATTTAAGAAATTGCTAAAGATTTTTAAGGTTAAAGCTCCAAACAAAAAACAGAAATATAATATTTCCAAAGCATTTAATGAAATCTTTCCAGCGATTGACACAGTAGAAAATGAATATGAAGGCGATTTGGTCGCCAATAAAACCAGAACATTTTCTCGGCTTAACAATTACAATTTTGCTTGGAGACTTTTCTCTGAAAGCATTGATAAAGAAATATATGATGTCGAGAATCTTACTGAAGCAGTTAAAGCGAAAATTGAACAACTGAGTTATGTTTACAGTCTCGATGAGCTAAGAATGGCAGAAATATTTTTGAAATCCCTTGACGATGACAATATGATCAATATCGAGTTGTTGTCAAAAAATGCCAGATCAAATTACACTACAGATCCAATCGACCCAAACCGTGAGGAAGTACAAACAAAACCTATTGATACCGACAATTTAGTTGATTATTTTAAAACAATTAGTCCTAAAGATTTGCTGAGCGAACTGGGTGATGGATTGGTATCTTCGGCAGATTTAAGACATGTGGAAAGACTTATCGATGAAGTCGGATTAAATTCCGGCGTCGTTAATGTTCTTTTAGCCTATATTGCCAAAACAAAAGGTGCGAACTTGCCAAGTTATCAATATATCCAAAAAGTTGGCATGGGTTGGAAAAGAGATAAAATCGATTCGGTGGAATTGGCACTTGACTATATTAAACATTTGGACAGCGCTAAAGATAAACAATCAAAAAATAAAAGCACTCGGCCTGACGTAAAACCAGATTGGCTTGAAGAATATATTAGGGAGACAGAAGGGGGAAAATAGATGAAACCGGTAAAAGAACTGATAAACTATCAGGATTCCGACATCGATTATGATAGTATAATCGATGGCTTGATGACGGACCCAGTTATTAAGAAGTTTATCCTTGACCATGATTTGACTCATGACGACGTAATAAGATCGCTTAACGTCTTCTTGGCTTTCCGTGATGAAAAAAATATATGCGATAAATGCAGTGGTCTTGAAAATTGTCAATTGGCAACTATTGGATATACTCCTGTTCTGGAATACAATAAGGATTATATTTCACTGGCTTATCGAAGATGTCAATACAATAAATTAAGTAGTGCCATCGATAACATCTTTGCCATGTATGTACCAAAAAAGATTTTCAGTGCCTCTTTGGATGATTTTGATTTAATTGGTGAAACAAGAAAATCTATTAACAATTATATGTTGAAATTCTTGAAAGACTACCGCAAAGATAACTTTGTAAAAGGTATGTACATCTGTGGTAAATATGGTACTGGGAAAACCTATATCCTTGCTATTTTAGCCAACGAGCTAGCTAAATTGGGTCATAAAGTTTATTTTGCATACTATCCAGATTTAGCGAGAGAGTTAAAATCCTCGATAGGTGATGGTAGTTTAGAGGATAAGATAACCGCCGTCAAAGAGACAGAGATTTTGATGCTTGATGACATCGGTGGCGAGTATTTTTCGGAGTTTATCCGAGATGAAGTTTTGGGACCTATCCTTCAACATCGACTATTGGACAATAAGCCAACATTCTTTTCATCAAATTTAAACTATAATGAATTGTCTAGATCATTCCGAAAAACCGATAACAGCCTTGAAACAATTGCGTCTTATCGAATTGTAGAAAGAATCAAGAGAATGACAGTTGAATTTGTTTTAACAGAAATGCCTCATATTTCTTGACAAAACGAAAAATGCTTATATAATTAGTATTATAAAACGAAGACGAGGATATGATTGATATAACTCTTTATTCAAGCAAGAGTAGGTTGATGCGAGCTACTTATAAAGTGATGTCAGTTACCACCTCTAAGTGACTTTTGAAAAAGTCCGTACCAGGCGTTAACGGTTAGAGTTAAAAATTAAGGTGGTACCGCGATTATCAATCGCCCTTTGAACAAGGGCGATTTTTTATTTTTAAGGAGGACAAAAATGAAGATAATTCTACCTAATGGTTCTTTCAAGGAATATCAAGAACCAAAATCTTTGAATGAAAT
>JAVEWC010000033.1:4996-10607 GCA_034004745.1 Candidatus Izemoplasmatales bacterium
TTCATGCTGAGCGAATATGGGCCTGGATTCCCTTTTTGGTTACCAAACGGAATGATTCTTCGTCGAGAACTGGAAAACTTCTGGTATGAAGTACATCTTAAGGAAGGATACAAATTAATCCAGACTCCAATCATGCTCAATAAAGAGCTTTGGGAGGTATCCGGTCATTGGTTCAATTACCGTGAAAATATGTACATTTCAGAGATTGACGATATGGAATTTGCAATAAAACCAATGAACTGTCCAGGTGGTATGTTAGTTTATAAAAGAGACATTCATTCTTATAAGGATTTTCCTTTAAAAGTTGGTGAATTGGGATTGGTTCATCGCCACGAAGCCAGCGGGGCACTTAATGGTTTATTCCGAGTGAGAAACTTCACCCAAGATGATGCCCATATTTTTATGACAGAGGATATGATTGTTCAAGAAGTCAAAGAATTGGTTAGACTATATGAATACATGTATTCAGTTTTCGGATTGGAGTACCATATAGAGTTATCAACAAGACCGGAAGAAAAATTCATTGGCGAAATAGCAACCTGGGACAAAGCTGAAAAGGCTTTGGCCGATGCTTTGGAAGCTATTGGAAAAGAATATAAAGTCAACCCTGGAGACGGTGCTTTCTATGGCCCTAAACTAGATTTCAAACTTCGAGATTCCATGAAACGAATTTGGCAATGCGGAACCATACAGTTGGACATGAATTTACCAGAAAGATTCGACTTGACTTATATTGACAAGAATGGCGAAAAGAAGAGACCTGTGATGCTTCACAGAGCTTTATACGGTTCGATAGAACGATTTATTGGTATTCTGATCGAACACTATGGCGGAGCATTTCCAACTTGGATTGCACCGGTGCAAGTAAAGGTCATCCCTGTCAACAATGAATTCCATCTTGATTTTTCCCAAAAACTAAAGAGTCTGCTTGAAGATAAACGAATCAGGGTCGAAATGGATGATCGTGATGAAAAACTTGGTTATAAGATACGTGAAGCTCAAACCAAGAAAATACCTTATCAATTGGTCGTAGGTGACAAGGAAGTCAGTGAAAATGAAGTTACCTACCGTCGTTATGGAGAACAAGAACAGACCACAGTAAAAGTCGAAGAATTTATTGAATTGATAACTAAGGAAATAAAGAACAAAGCATAAAAGAGGAAAGGCGATTTAGCCTTTCCTCAGTTTTTTTATTTGGGATTCATCGGGATCGATGTAGATGGTTTTTTGGTTGGTGTAGGTGACATAAGAACCGTTTTCACCAGGTACTTTTTTAACATTCTTGATTTTGGTATAATCAATCGGTACCGAACTAGACAATTTGCTTTTGGAATAATACGCTGCTAGATTTGCAGCAGCTCTAATGGTTGATTCCTTTAGTTCCTGGTTGGTCATTACGACTGTGTGTGATCCTCTTTGGTTTTGCACATGAAACCAAAGATAATCTTTTTTTGCTAATTTGTGGGTTATGAAATTATTCTGGATGTTGTTTTTTCCAACAACGATTTGAATGCCTTCTTCATCATAATAAATGTCATAATTTGGAGTCTTTGTTTTGGATTTCTCTTTTCTTTTTGGTAGATATTTATTTAAAATTAATTCTTCTTGAATTTCTTCCAAATCCTTCAAATCATAATTGTCAAGGACTTGTTGGTTTAGTTCCTCAAAATAAGTTATTTCTTTTTTTGTCAATTCCATTTGGCCATTAATGTGACTAATGGCACTTTTTTGTTTCTTATATTTGGCAAAATATTTATTTGCGTTATCAATCGGACAAGCCATGCGATCAATCTCGATATTGATTTCTTCATCTAGTTCATAACTGTACAATTTGACTTCTGTCTTTGTTTTATCGATCAAATTATTATTCTGTAACAATAAATCACCTTTTATGCGGTTGATTTGATTATTTTCCGCTTCATGGAGATCTTTAGTAAGCTTTTCCAACTTATTGACATTTTTTTCAAGCTGATTTTTTATAAAAGTGCTTAAATTTTTATGAGTTTGCTTGACTCTTTCCAAACTAGAAGCTTCCATAAATTGATCCTCCAATAACTCTGATAAACTTTTATAGTATATTTTATCATTTTCAAAGATATCTATGCAGTAAAAATGCTTGGAAGATTTTGTTGGTAATGTTTCTTTGTAGTAGAGGTCTTTATAAACGTCGAACATCCTATGAGATTGGTAGTTTGCTTCGGAGATTATCCGCTTGGCAAAAATCGGTGAGATACCTCTAATCTTATTTATTATCTCTTGGTAACCAAGATTTTCTTGCTTGAAAAATTCGGAAATTGCAATAAAATCATCAGCACTTAATTTATCATCTTGTGGTAAGACATACTTAATGCCGTTTACAATAATTCGGTCAGGATTTTCAAAAGGATGAATATGCTTAAAAGCATTGATAATAATTCTTTCAGAATCCAAAATAATAAGGTTAGCGTAACGTCCAAACAACTCGATTATAAGGTAGTAGTCGGTCAAGTCGCCAATGTCGTTTCGATTGTTTACCTTGATTTCAATGATTCGATCGGAGTTTAAGGCATTAACTTCGGTTATGATGCCTTTTTCAATGTGTTTACGTAAAAACATGCAAAACCCACCCGGAGTTATGAAATTGTTATATTTGCTTTTTGCCAAATGAACTCTAGCCATGGAAGTAGATAACGACAAATAAAGATTTTCATCCAAATTAAGGTAAAACAAAAAATCAGCTCGAGAAAGCTGCGATATTTTATTTATCCTTACGTTTTTCATCTTTTCATTGAGTTCTATTGCCAAATGGGAAATAAAACGTCCGTCAACACTCATATAATCACCAAATTAATTATAACATAGTTTAAATAATTAAAAATAATTTTACTATTTATATCTTTTGTGATATGATATAAAATAACAAATATGGCTTTTTTTGGCAATTGGGGGGATTACTCTGAAACTAAATGAACGGGGATTGCTTGTCATCATCAGTGGTCCATCAGGAGTAGGAAAAGGGACAATTCGTAAAGCGCTATTTGAAATACCTGATAACAATTTTTGTTATTCTGTTTCAATGACTACCAGAAAACCTCGACCAGGTGAAATCGATGGCGTCGATTACTTTTTTGTGACGAGAGATCAGTTCGAAAAAAGAATCAAAAGCAATGGATTTCTAGAATATGCAGAATTTGTTGGCGAATACTATGGTACTCCGATTGACTTCATCGAGACGATGATGGAGAAAGGCAAAGAAGTTATTGTTGAAATTGAAGTTGAAGGGGCTTTACAAGTTAGAGAAAAAAATCCGGAAGCTGTCTTCATCTTTATTGTACCGCCATCAAGAAAAGCTTTAATTGATCGTTTGAAAAACCGGGGAACCGATTCTTTGGAAACGATAAAGAAACGGATAGATAAAGCGGAGCGAGAATTTCATTTGGCATATAAGTACGATTACATTGTCGTTAACGACGAAGTGGTAAATGCCGCTGATAGAATTTATGCAATTATTCGAGCAGAACATGCCAAAACTGAAAGATCAATCCATAAATATTACAAACTCCTGGAGGGGAAAGAATGATTAAGGACAAACACGAATTAAATCAGGAAAAACTTCTGGAAATGAAAGAAAAAATGCTTGGAGAAGATGCTCATAACGAGCATACGGATTACGATGACAGAAGTTCAAAAGCAAATACAAAATACGACCCAAAAGAATTCAATTTTCAAGCCTATTCTTACGGTGATTATGAAACCGGAGATATGGTTTTCGATGAAGAAGATGACAAAAAACAAAACAAACTAGTAAATAATGAAGGCTTACGTTACCCCTCAATTGATGACTTATTGGAAGTTGTCGATTCGAAGTATAAACTAGCCTACATTGCCGCAAAAAGAGCTAAAATAATTAAAAACGACAATTATTCATCAGTCAATAACAAATGTGTTAAGGCTGTCGGACAAGCTCTCGAAGAAATTCTTGCCGGAAAAGTTACTGCAAAATTTTAAGAAACAGCTTCGGCTGTTTTTTTTATGTTTTGAATTTTGACCATTAAAAAATCAGATTATTATGATATAATAAGGTAGTTATTGGAGATGATATTTTGGATAAGATGAAAGCTTTACTTGAAAGATTGGATTTACAGGATAAAATCATAGAAGAGTATTGTCGCATAGATACAGTTGAAGTGGACAAGTTGAATGATGCTTGGACTTTTTTCTTTATTTTTGAAAAAGTTATACCTATAATGCATTTTCGAAATTTCATTCAAAAATTGCATAACTTGACCACAATCTATGAAAGTGTAAAAGCAGTTGACTTCAGAGTGACTTTTTTGGATATGGAAGGGGAAATTCTTGATTATTATGATTTAGCGATTGATTTGATTGCAAAAGATGATAAGAGAGTACTGCCTCTGAAGGATTATGATAAGGATCTGGATGAAAATACCATAAAGATTTATGTTCCCAAAGGTGCAGTTTCGCCACAGATGTACAAAACAGCAATCGAAGAACAAATGAAGAAACTGGGATTTGAAGTGGAAATAACAATTCAAATTGACGAAAGCATGGAATCGATTGAAGAAGAGATAAAGAAAAACAATGATCTCTTCATTAAGGAAAACAGACAACTACTGAATTCTACGGAAGTAAAATTCATAAGTTTGAATCAACCGGCTGATTTCGCTGATTTTATCGAAATATCCTCAATACCGAGAAACGAGATGGAATTTGAGGAGTTCAAAGAAAAAAATCAAGGCAAGTCGATTCTTTTCGTTGAGGGAATTGTCGTTGAGAATGAGATTAATGATTCCAATAGCAATTCAAGCGTTAAACTGATTGTCACTGATGGTGTCGACTCAATATATTTAGTCAAAAGAAAAACTAAACCTACTGATTTGGACTTTTTCAAAGAAATAGAAATAGGAATGGGAATTAAAGCGAAATGCTATGCTCAATATGACTCATATTATGGTGAAGTTACATTAAGTGTTCTCAACATTGCTAGATCCGAAACGCAAATTGATGATAACAGAAGAGAAGATAACTACGAAAACAAAAGGGTTGAGTTGCATTTACATACAAAAATGTCGACACTTGATGGCGTAAATGACATTGAAGAATATGTCAATCGTGCGATAAGTTTCGGACATACGGCTCTAGGCGTCAGCGATCACGGTTCGGTTCAATCCTTCCCTAATTTTGAAAAATACGTTAAAGATAAACCAATAAAACCATTGTATGGTTTAGAGATGGTTTTTGTCGATGATGAAAATATAACAATAACAAGAGGTGAATACCAAGGATTATTGTCAGATGCTACATATGTGATATTTGATATCGAGACAACCGGTTTATCACTTAATTATGACACTTTGATTGAAATAGCCGGTATTAAAGTGAAGAACGGAGCGATTTTGGGTGAATTCTCCGAATTAATCGATCCGGATATGACAATATCAAAATTCACGGAAAATTTCACTCAGATTACCAACTCAATGTTAAAAGGCAAAAGGAAGCTAAAAGAAGTTTTAAAGGATTTTCGAGAATTTTCCAAGGATACCATTCTTGTGGCTCACAATGCCGATTTTGACGTTGATTTTCTCGCTTACAATTATCGTGAATTAGGTAT
>JAVEWC010000034.1:0-10525 GCA_034004745.1 Candidatus Izemoplasmatales bacterium
TTATGAGCAATAAAAACAATAAATACGCACCGACAAAACCGGTAAGTATTATTAAAAATACCGGCATGTAAGCCAAGAAAGCTCCGCGCATCATTGCTCGTCTTTCTTTTCCCGAAAGGTTTAAATCAACTAATTTTCTCTTGGCTTTGACGTGTTTTTCACTCATGAACCAAGGAAGTCCTTCGACATTCATATTAGCGACTGTATAACCATCGTCGATGAATTTTTCTTTTTTCTTCTTACTCATATAAAATCACTAGTCCTGTGGATAAAGGTGACAAGCTACCACATGTCCCGGTTCATACTCTTTGAGCTTAGGCTCTACAGACTTGCAGACTTCCATGCATTGAGCACAACGAGTATGGAATTTACATCCTTTTGGCGGATTAGCCGGAGAAGGAATGTCACCAGTCAAGATAATCCTTTGTTTTTTAGTATCTGGATCCGGAATTGGTACCGCAGAAAGCAGCGCCTTGGTATACGGATGCATGGTGTTTTTGAAAATTTGTTCAGTTGTTCCATGTTCAACGACATTACCTAAATACATAACCATGATTTCGTCGGAGATATATTCAACGACAGACAAGTCATGAGAAATGAAGATATAAGTAATTTTCATCTTTTCTTGAAGTTCAACCAACAAGTTGATGATTTGCGCTTGAATCGAAACGTCCAAAGCCGATACCGGTTCGTCGCAGATGATTAAGTCTGGTTTTAACGCTAGTGAACGAGCGATGGAAATTCTTTGACGTTGTCCACCAGAAAATTCATGTGGATAACGGCTGTAGTAATATGCCGGTAAACCGCAGAGTCTCATGGTTTCAATGATGTAATCTTTCAGTTCTTCCTTTGGAACTATTTCATGTTGACGCACTGCTTCACCGATAATTTCACCGATTGTCATTCTTGGTGAAAGCGATGAATATGGGTCCTGGAAAATGATTTGAATCTTCGGACGAAGTTTAGTCATTTCCTTTTTGGAAATTGTTCTTAAGTCGATATCGTCATACATTACTTTACCGTCAGTAATGGAGTGTAAACGCAGAATGGTTCTACCCAATGTGGTTTTACCACAACCGGATTCACCAACTACACCTAAGGTCTTGCCTTCATCAATGGTAAAACTTACACCGTCAACGGCTTTGACATAATGTTTTTGTTTCTGGAACCAACTTGATCCAAGCGGGAAATACTTTTTCAAGTTTTCCACAACCAGGATTGGTTTGTTTTTCTTTTCTTGAAGAGGAGACTTTACAACTTTTTCTTCAACGATGTTTTCAACTTTTTCGTTGTTATTTTTTGGCATTCTTGTCTACCTCCTTTAATTTTTCTTTGATTTCGGCTTTCATTTCATCAACTAAATAACATGCGACAGAATGAGTAGGCGAAATTTGCACTGTTTCCGGATAAGCTCCATCACACTTGCCAAAACGTTTTTCGCAACGGTCTCGGAAGTAACAATAGTCTGGTAAGTTAATTGGGTTAGGTACTGTACCTGGAATTGTATAAAGTTTGTCTTCGCCACTACTTAAAGCCGGAATTGATTTTTGCAAACCGATAGTATATGGATGAACTGGGTTCTTGAAGATTTCACGAACGGTTCCTTTTTCAATGATTCTACCGGCATACATGACAACGACATAATCAGCCATTTCCGCAATTACACCAAGGTCATGGGTAATCAGCATGATACTGCCGTTGATATCGTTTTTGATATTTCTCAGCAAATCAAGAATCTGCGCTTGAATGGTAACGTCCAAAGCCGTAGTCGGCTCATCGGCGATAATCAAGTTAGGGTCGCATAGCAGGGCCATGGCAATCATGACTCTTTGACGCATACCACCTGAAAGTTCATGTGGATAGCGGGAGTAAATGCTTTCTGGCATCGCGATGTTAACTGTTTTCAACATGGCGATTGATCTTTGTTTTGCTTCTTCCTTGCTCATGTCAGGGAAATGCAGGAACAATACTTCGTCCAATTGATCACCAATTCTGAAGACCGGATTCAGTGAAGTCATCGGTTCCTGGAAAATCATTGCCATTTCCTTACCGCGAATCTTGTTCATGTCTTCGCGAGGAACTTTAGCGATATTATAGGCTTTGCCATCTTTGGCATTGTAACGGATTTCACCTTTGGCAATCTGACCTGTCGGTTGCGCCATCAATTTCATTAAAGCTAGTGATGTAACACTTTTTCCGCAGCCTGACTCGCCAACTACGCCAACGATGCTTCTTTTTGGAACATCGAATGATACCCCGTCCACTGCCTTGACAACACCGGCATCGGTATAGAAATAAGCATGAAGATTGTCAAATTCCACAACGTTGTTTGGGTCGCGCATCTGGGTAATATATTCAGATTCATCGACATTCTTGCGGTTATTTTGCTTTTCCATTTGTTTGATGATGCGATTGTTTTCTTTGGCCGTAGCCTTGATTTGTTCTTTAGAGATATAATGTTTTGATTCTTGCTGCTTCTTTTCTCGTTTTTTCTTTAATTGCTCGATAATATTTTTCATCAAAAACTACCTCCTCATCCTTGGGTCGAAAGCATCTCTTAAACCGTCACCGATAAAGTTGAATGCCAATACTGCTAGTACGATACAAATACCGGCAGGAACCCAGATGTTAGGATAGTTTTGTAAAATATCTCTACCTTCTGCGCCACTGGTGGAACTGATCATTGTTCCCCAGGCAGCGTATGGGAATGGAACCCCGATACCTAAATATGAAAGGGTTGATTCGGAAAGAATGATACCCCCTAATCCTAATGTCGCCTGAACGATAATCTGAGGCATGACGTTAGGTATGATATGTTTGAAAATCTTTCTGCTCGTGGTTAAACCTGTTGCTTCGGCCGCTGTCATATATTCCAACTCGCGGATACCCAGAACTTGCCCACGCACAAGCCTAGCAATACCGCTCCAGCCAAAGAAGGTCAAAATACCCATTAAATAATAGATCCTGAGTCGAGCAGGAACGCCCCAACCGTCAATAAGTGCAGCTGCCAACATCAAAATCGGCAAGCCCGGTAAACAGTTAAAAACGTCAACGACACGCATGATTATCTGGTCTGTCGCTCCACCGAAATAACCAGAGATAGATCCAAAGAACATCCCGATGATTACTTCAGAAAAAATAACGATAAATCCTAGGGTAAGAGAAACTCTACCACCATACATCAGTCTGGTAAGTACGTCATAACCGTATTGGTCAGTACCCAGCGGATGAGTCCATGACGGTGGAGTTTTTGTGTATACTTTATAAGGATCACTTACTTCAGAGAAATAATAAGTAACTACTTCCTCTAAACCAGTATCCTCATTGATTTCTGTAACTTTAATTTGATGCGGTAAAATTGATGTCACCCATTTGAAATCGCCGGTAGGTTGAACTTCTCCCCATGGAGAAATAACGGGACCCAGGAACGAAAAGGCAAACATCAATGCTAAAGTAATTAAACCAACCATTGATAACTTACTGCGGAAAAATCTTCTTAAAACCAATCTTCCCGGACTGATAACCTTAGCGGAATCGGCTAAAGATACTTCTGGTTTTTCATTATTATTTTCTTGATCAGGAAGAATATTCTTGTCAAGTTCATTAACTAATGTACTCATCTTTTACCTACCTCCTACTAATTTTACTCGAGGGTCAACAACTGCATACATCAAGTCTGATAGTAAAGTACCGATGACTGTCAGCATTGACAAGAATAAGTTATAAGCCATGACGAAAGGAATGTCACCTCTGGTTACCGCTGCATATGCAGCTTTACCAATGCCGTCAATCGAGAAGATGGTTTCGGTAATCATCGCTCCCCCGAACAGACCAGGCAAAATCCCTGCAAAGATTGTTACTAATGGAATAAGCGTATTTCTGAAAGCATGTTTGTAAATAACCTTATGTTCGCTAAGACCTTTGGCTCTAGCGGTTCTGATATAATCCGAATTCAGAACTTCCAACATATTGGTACGTGTATAACGCATCAAGCCCCCGATGGAAAGAATAACCAATACCGTAATCGGTAGGACTAAATGGTGAAGCTGATCTATGAAAACAGGTAAATTGGAGTTTGGATCGGTTAACCCGGCATACGGGAACCAACCTAATTGAATTGAAAATACTCTTAGCAATAATGCGCCGAAAAAGAATGATGGTAATGAAATCCCCATCATCGCCAGCACCGTAACGCTATAGTCAACAACTCCATACTGCTTGGTTGCTGAAGTTATTCCCAGAGGGATGGCAATTGAAAATTGCAAAATCGTCGCTATAAGTGCAATAATGAAAGAAATTGTACTTTTACTCGCTATGATGTCCAAAACATTCGAACTTGATACGGGTTTGGTCAATTGATTACCTTCCGGATCCAATACAGGATTACCTTCGGCATCCGTCAATAATTCAACTTCTCCGGTATTTATTGTAAAGATAAAAGAATCTCCCCAATCACCTTGAATGACGTTTCCAGCCCAAATAAGGTATCCTTCGAAAATACCTGATTTTAATCCATAAATTTCTCTTTGTTTATCAACCATCTCCGCAACTTTTCCGGTTTCGTCAAGTTGCATTTGCGCGTAGTACTTTGCTTGGACGAAATCCAAGCCTGGCTTAATTCTAACTAAACCATAGATGATAATTGATACCCCGAATAGTATCAATACCGATAGTGCAAGTCTTTTTATAATATATTTTATCATTTTGACAATAACAAGGCTCAATCTCATCGACTGAGCCTTATTCTCCTTGTTAGAATTTTGTTAAGTTAATTTGAAACTAGTAATTAATCTTCGTATCCTACAATAATTTCAGTTTCAACGTTTCCAGGAATTCCTTCTGCAAAACTTACTTTCCAAATTTCAGCTAATGGACCCCAATAAGGAGTAACAGTTGTAGAAAGTGTAGTTTGATCGATTACTCTACCGTCATAAACGAATAGGTTCTTTCTTTGGTAAGTTGGAATTTCAATATTCAATTGAGCTAAAATTGTTAATGCAACATCATATACTGGTTTTCTTTCTTCAGGAAGCATATATTTTACGCCTTCTTCAATTAATTCTGCCAAGTATACCAATGCTTCATGTTGATTCATAGTAACTGTTGTTCCGTCTAACTTAACTACTTCAATTGTTCCTAATTCATCATTATTGCCATTTGCATGCAACCAAACGATACCGTTAGAAATTACTGATTCAGCTTGTGACATATAATGGTAAACTTGATATAGGTCAGGGTCAGCTGAAGATTGCCATGCTAATGCATATACACCAACAGGTGATAACTTAATGTTAGCAATTAGATTTGCATCATTGATGATTTGAGCAGTAATACCAATAGTAGCCAATAATTCTTGAGCTCTAATGAATACGCCACCAGCAGGGTGAGCAGATGCATCTGAAGGAAGGGTGAATAGAATTGGATCTTCAACAGAACCTTTGTTACCACCGAAATCAGTTACAACGCCTTCGGTAAATGTCATACCAGCTGCTGTAAAGTAAGCAATTGCATCTTCAAGAGTTTCATCAAATGGATATATTGCTTGTGCATTTTCTGGATATGCCCAAGATACTTGAGATTGAGAACGGTAAATGATATCTGCTAATCCGTTAGGATAGTAGTCTAACACTTTTGTTAAATCAAATACTGTTGTCAAAGCTATACGGAAATTAATGTTTGAATAAACTTGAGGGTTAACTAAAATATAACCATAACCCAAGTTGTCTACTAGGATAGCAATTAAATCTTCATCCAATGCTACGTCTTCCATAACGTCAGCTGTAGCACTAACAGTTGCATAGTGAACGTCGCCAGCTTCTAGAGCAGAATATTCAGCTCCACCAGTAACTACCTTCATTGCAATCTTGTCAATATTGGAGTTATAAACGTTTGTTCCACCCATAGTGTAGAAGTTGTCGTTTCTTTCAAAATAAACTGTACCATCACCAGCATCTACGCCCACAAATTTGTGAGAACCTGCACCCATAGGAGCACCATTGAATGTTTCAAGGTGAGCCATGAATAATGGATTGTTCCATTCAACACCGTAGTTTACTACAGCGCCAGCAGTTGGAGAATAACCAGCTAAATAATAATGTTGAGGAGCAACTGTAACACCTAATGAAAGAATCGCTTTTGGATTTTGTTCAGTTAAAATAACAATAACTGTTTCAAAAGTTTCTCCATCAATTGTTTTTGTTCCTTTTCTCAAACCAGCGATATTTGGAACTGAACCAGTTTCTGCATATGAAGATATGAACAATTCTTTAGCTCTAGCAACGAGATCAGAAGCTGCAGATTCAACGTCACTTACGTTTTGATAATCAACTGATCCATCTTCTTCTGTGTAAGCGCCTAATATATCGTTAAAATAATCAGCGTTTGATAATGTAGCTATATCATAGTCATCCATTACGCCTGACCAAGTTAAACCATCAGCACTCAATGAGTAAGCCCTACCAGCCGAACCATAGAATCCCCACATAGCCATACCATATGCAACACTCAATCCGGCAGAAGCCTTAACGTCTGCAAATGTCAATGTACAGTTATATCTTGTCAATCCTTCATGGGCTGCATTTGTTGCATCATAAGTAGCAATTGCTGTAGCAGATGTTTTAACATACAAACCAGCTGCATCTTCTACTAAGAAGTTTCCTCCAAAATAACGTGCTACAAAAGAATCCGTAGCATAATTTGCTAATACATAACTTACAATTTCTCCAGCAAATTGAGATCCAGCGAGATTCATAGCTGCCCAATAAGCATCGTGTTGCGCTTCTGTGTAAGCTTCTGTAATTGTGTAACCAGAAACTCTTTCATCAGCCGCTAAAATAGCATCTGCTAACGGAGCTAAACTAGCTGAATCGATAACTTGAGTTCTGTAGTCGCCTAAACCAAGAATTGGTAAAGTATAAAGAGTTGAAGAACCACTGTAAGCTGGATCTAGATAAACGTAGTAGTTGTATAATACGTCATCAGCATCAATTACAGTGCCATCACTAAATTTAGCACCATTCTTGATAACCATTTCGTATACTACAAAGTCGCCATCTACGAACTCTTCTTTAGGTGCTAAAGTTGTAGAATTGTCTGTGTAATAAATTGAGTATCCATTAGCCACAGAAGGATAGTAATCGCTAGCTACTACTGCACCAGTTTGGTCCATAGATAATAGTCCAACGTTAACCAATCCAACTACGTCACCATCATAAGCTGATGAGTAGAAGTAAGGGCTAAAAATACCGTCCATTGTTGAAGACTGTAGTAACAATGTATAAGTATCATTGGTAACAACAGTTTCATAAATTGGAACCGGTGGTAATGTTGTAGGCGCTTCAGTTGTAGGCACTGTTGTAGGTGCCGCTGTTGTTGGAGCTGCCGTTGTTGGTGCTGCCGTTGTCGGCGCTGCCGTTGTAGGCGCAGCTGTTGTTGGAGCTTGTGTAGTGGTTCCGCCGCATGCTACAAGAACAACTGCGAAAAACATTACAAAAGCCGTTAACAATAATTTTTTCATATTTCTCTCCTTTTTTTTAAATTCTATACTTTATGATGTAAAATCATTAAGTCCTATTCTGGTAATTCTTCGACATACAACACGTCAGTTGTAATGCCAGTAATGCCTGAGTAATCAAATACTGCTGTTGATTCTGTGATAACTGTGTTTTCTGCCCCCCTGGCAATCATTTCTCCGACGTAAACCGGATAATCAATCACATTTTCTGAATTAGTTGTGATTGTTAATTCAATATGAACATCAGTAATAATTGTGGTGCCTTCTAAAGCAGTACCAACTATTCCCGCAGCCCCTAAGGAACAAACAACGGTTGTAGCGGTTGATGTTGTTGATAACACTGCAAAAGCATTCTCAACTATTACACCAGTAATTTTTGCATTTTGAACGTAAGGGAATAATGCTGAAACTATTACAACTCCCTTATCAGCCAATAATTCTTTTTGTGCATTCTTTACATTCAATGTGAAGTTAGAAATTTTATATCCCATTGAAACAAATTCACCTGTAAATGGGACGTTTACTGTATTAACAGCAGTTTTTAGTGTAAATCCAAGAGGACTAGCGTTATCAAAAATCGCACCTTTTAAGTCAATATCACTAACCAATAAATAATTTGCATTCGGATTTTCTACAACTTTTGCTAAACCACTTGCTGATGAAATTCTAGTGTATTCACCCTGAATCATATGTGCATACAAGTTTAGTTCTGAAATTCCCGCTGGATAAACATCATTAACAAAATCCCATGGAATATATTCCGACTCAGAAGTGGACCAACCCACAAATGTGTGACCAGGATAAGTTGGAATAGTTTCCAATTTTCCGATAGTTTCTCCAGTGACCAAAGATACAGCTGCTGTATTGCTCTCGTTTTGTTTAGTGGTAATTACTGTAACTTGACCACTCATTTGGATAAAATTAACAGACAATTTTTTTCCCCAATGAGCAATTAAGGTCATATCTTTAGTGACTCTGTCAACTTCAAAATCCCAATATGTAATGTCGGCGTTGAATCTGTCCAAATCAGATGGTGTAGCTGTCTCAGTAGACGCAGTGAATACATAACGATTGGAGATAGTGTAACGATCCAAATCCGCATGAAGAGGATTTTCTGCATCGTATAGTTCATAAACTCCTTCATTATCCACATATTCGCCATCTGCTTTTGCTTCAAAAATTGTATCAAAGAACACATAACCGCTTTCAAGATTATATCTGGTCAAGCCTTCATCGACTTCAGTATATTCATAGAAATCTTGACGGAAACGAGGAATGTCTTGAAATAATTCTTTTTCGGCTGTTGTCAAATCTTCAAACTGTAGATATCCTACGTATTTTGTAAGTTCACTCGGTTCATATCCTCCGTCAACTTCATATACTTCCACATGAGCTGCGTCTTCAGAATTATAAATATAGAATCCCAAACCATTACCGCCATTGAAGAAGATATATTCAGTCGTTTCTGGATCATTTTCACCGATTGGTTCAACATTGATAAAAATCAATGGTCCAAATTCATCGAGGATATACCCATAAACATACTCGCCTTCATCATTGATTGTGTAAACACCGTTGCCATCTTCCAAATCCAGATAAACGTATGCGCCATTAGGATTCGGAGCGTATTCAGCGTTTTCTTCAAGATACCACCCGAGCAAATTATATCCTTGACGAGTAGCTAGTCCTAGACTTGATACTACGTATGGATCTTGAGCGTAATCCGACAAGTATTTTGGAATTTTACTGTTTTCAGCAACTTCCAATCTTCTGAACGTGTTGGTTTTATTGCCGAGGTATCCGCCATTGCCGTCATAAACCACAATGAACTTATCCTCTTCTACTACTTCACCGCCTGAACAACCAACTAATCCAGCTGTGAGTATAAACATTATTAAGATTAATATTTTTTGAATTTGAATCTTTTTAAAAAACTTGATCATTTTCAGCCACCATTTCTGCAAATTTTTATTTCTTTCTACATACCAAAAAAACATTTTTAAACATTATACTAGACCAAGAGAATAATTTCAAGGCAAAATCTAATTTTTTATTAAATTTTTTTGCCTTTTTCCTCTTAATATAGATATTTTGTTTATTTACATATTTTATCACTTGAGCTCTAAAAATGCAACCCTATCTCAAAAAACGGGTTCGAAAACAGCCGATTATTTCATTTTGTTGGGAAACTCAAGGATTAAGCGCTGTTTTTCGACCTAAATATAAACTTTTATCTTGTAACTATATAAACAGCTATTGCAATCGCCAAGATTACAAAAAACAAAACAAACCTTATTCTCTTAATTTGCTCATCCGACATCGGAATATAGCCTTTGTAACCGCAGTGTTTACAAGGCTCCTTGCGACTGGCCAGTGATTTATGGCAACTTGGACATTGATAAGGTTTGGAAAAAGACTTCGATTCCACTATTTTGGGTTCAATAATGGTTTCGTCTTTGATTTCATTATTTATTTTGGAAGTCTCGTCAAAGAACTCCTGTAATTTTTCTTGTTCTACTTTTTTATTTTTCGCCATTTGTACCTCCGGTGTTATCTCTTGCAGGGCCAATATTTTCTTCGAGGAATATTTCATATTTAGGAAAGTATTGGACTCTGATTTCATTCTTCCGCAATTCTTTCTTCAAAAGCTTGCCATATGGAACTCTTCGATCCCTAAAAATTATTTCATCATAACGTAAACGATAATTAGGTCTCACATACCAATATAGCTGGTCAATTGGAATCTTTTTTCTAAGATGGACAATTTGGTTATTTTTTAAAGTCACAGGAAAGAAGACAAAATAAACAATCAAATCGATTAAACTCAGAAATAAAATCACATTAAAAATGATGGTCGATAATTTTTTCTCTTCCTGATTCAATAGTATATATAAGGATAATGTGAAGGTAAGTAGATAAGCGAAGATAACGATGAGAGCTGTAGTCAGATTAAAATCATAAAACTTTTTCTTGATAAACCTTCACCTCCATCCATAAGAAAATTTAATTATA
>JAVEWC010000035.1:0-5833 GCA_034004745.1 Candidatus Izemoplasmatales bacterium
GGTGAGGTAATAATATGAATGAAAGATATTTATTGAACAAAGAACTAGCCCAAATGTTAAAAGGTGGCGTCATCATGGACGTAACCAATGCCGAACAAGCAAAAATCGCTCAAGACGCTGGTGCTTGCGCAGTGATGGCACTGGAAAGAATTCCAGCTGATATCAGAGCTGCCGGTGGTGTATCGAGAATGAGCGATCCTAAACTTATCAAAGAAATTCAAGCTGCTGTCACTATCCCGGTTATGGCTAAAGTGAGAATCGGACATTTCGTTGAAGCACAAATTCTTGAAGCATTGGAAATCGACTATATCGATGAAAGTGAAGTTTTATCTCCAGCTGATAATATCTACCACATCGATAAAACCAAATTCGCAGTACCTTTTGTCTGCGGAGCGAGAAATTTAGGTGAAGCCTTGAGAAGAATTTCTGAAGGCGCAGCCATGATCAGAACCAAGGGCGAACCAGGTACCGGTGACGTGGTTCAAGCTGTAGACCATATGCGCTTGATACAAAGCGAAATCAGAAACGTCGTATCCTTAAGAGAAGACGAACTTTTCAACAAAGCGAAAGAATTGCAGGTACCACATGATTTATTGAAGTTCGTTCACGACAACGGTAAGCTTCCGGTCGTTAACTTCGCAGCCGGTGGAGTCGCAACCCCAGCTGATGCAGCACTGATGATGCAACTTGGTGCTGAAGGCGTATTCGTCGGTTCTGGTATTTTCAAATCCGGCAATCCAGCCAAAAGAGCTCAAGCCATCGTCAAAGCTGTAACCAATTATAACAACCCAAAAGTCTTGGCTGAAATTTCAGAGAATTTAGGCGAAGCAATGGTCGGCATCAATGAAGATGAAATTCAAATCTTAATGGCCGAAAGAGGAAAATAATCTATGCGTATCGGCGTCTTGGCATTACAAGGAGCATTTATTGAGCATCAAAAGATGCTGGAAAAACTCGGAGCTGAAACTTTCGAGATCAGAAATTTACCCGATTTGAACCAAGCGATGGACGCGTTGGTTTTACCGGGCGGCGAATCGACAGTCATGTATAAAATCATGAAAGACCAACTGATGGTTGAACCGATAAAAAACTTGATTGCTGGCGGTTTACCTGTAATGGGAACCTGCGCAGGTTTACTGCTACTGGCAAAGAATATCCATAACTGGGAATACCCGTTTTTGGGAACCATGGCCATTACCGCCAAAAAAAATGCTTATGGTAAACAGCTAGGATCTTTCAGAACCAAAGCGACTTTTGCGGGTATCAAGGATGTAGAATTCGTTTTTATCCGGGCACCGTATATTGAAATGGTCGATAAAGACGTTGAGGTACTTTCTGTCGTTGACGACAAAATTGTCGCAGCGAGACAAGGCAATCAACTGGCAACTGCCTTTCATCCTGAGTTAACTGATGATTTGACTGTACATAAATACTTTTTGAATATGATAAAAAAATGACGAGGTCGCTTGACTTCGTCATTTCTTTATATATATTTTATCTACTCTTGGTTTTGCCATATTGGTCAATAATTCGTAGGTTATGGTCAAAGCTCTTTTTGCCATCGGCTCAAGCAGTTTGTTTCTACCGAAGACTTCTACTTCGTCACCTTCCTTGATAGTTACACCGGTAACATTTAACATCGTCAGCCCCATACAGATTCTTCCAACTACCGGAAGTTCATAACCTTTGAAATAAACAAAATCATTGTTGCTCAAAATTCGCATATAGCCATCAGCGTAACCAACGGCAATTGTCGCAATAGTCATTTTGTCCTTAGCCACAAAAGTTCTGCCGTAAGACACGCTAGCGCCAGCTTCAATCTCTCTTATCGATATTACTTTGGCATAAAGACTCATCACCGGCAAGAAAGCCTCTTCCGACTTAACTGGAGGATACCCGTACATGGCAATACCGCATCTTGCCAGATCATAATCGCCGTCTTCCAAAGTAATGACCCCGGCACTGTTATCAAGATGGACCAAGCCATATTCAAGATGACGGATTTTAAGTTCTTTCAACAGGAGATTAAAAAGCCGCTTTTGTTCATAAGTAAAATTCAAATCGCTATCGGAAGAAGTGAAATGGGAATAGATCCCACAAATCTCAATATTTTCCAGTTTGGAAATCTTTTCAATTTCCTCGACTACTTTTAAAATATCCTTATCTTTTTGGCATAAGAATCCCAATCGTGACATACCCGTATCGATGTTGAGATGAACCTTGATTTTCTTTCCCAAATGATTTAATTCACAAGCATATTCATAAGAATAAACGGTTTGAACCAAATCATAATCAAAAAGGTAGATGGCATTAAGCGGATCGGTTTTCCCGAAAATCAAGATTTCGCTTTTCAAACCGGCATTCCTTAGTTCCATCGCTTCTTTTAAAATCGTAACTGCGAAATGTTTGCAGCCATTCTTTTCCAAATGCAAAGAACATTCTTTTGCCCCATGGCCATAAGCATCTGCCTTGACCACAGCGTAGATGTCTTTTCCTTGATTTAGTCGTTTCAGAGCTTGGTAATTCTCCACCAAATAATCAAGATTCACCACAGCTCTAAGTCTATCGATAACCATTATTTCACCTTTTTCAGTACTTTGATTCCGCCGAGATAAGGAACTAAAACTTCAGGGATATTTACGCTACCATCTGCGTTTTGGTTTTGTTCGAGTATAGCCGGTAAAAGTCTCGATGTAGCCAATCCAGAACCATTAAGCGTATGCACGTAATCAATTTTTCCTTGTTCGGTCCTGTATCTGATCATACCCCTTCGGGCTTGGAAACTTCTGGAGTTTGAAACTGAAGAAACTTCTTTATATATCTTTATCGATGGCAACCAAACTTCAATGTCGAAAGTTCTTGCCATGGCAAAACTCACATCGCCCGCAGCTAATTTAGAAACTTGATAATGCAGTCCCAATTTCTTCATCAAAGTCTCTGCCTTAACCATCAATTCCAAGAAGGCATCATCTGAGTCATCTGGTGTAGTAAATTGAACCATCTCAACTTTATTGAATTGATAGCCTCTGATCATTCCTCTTTCTTCCGAACGGTAACTACCTGCTTCTCGCCTGTAACAAGGAGTATAAGAAAAGTATTTTCTTGGCAATTGTTTCAATTCTAAAATTTCATTTCGATGTACATTGATCAAAGCTGTTTCCGCTGTCGGTAAAAGAAACTTTTTCGGACTTTCACCTTCCAGCCAGAAAACATCTTCCTTGAATTTAGGAAATTGTCCAGCAGTTTGACCAGATTCATAATTCAATAGATGCGGTACCATCATGAACTCATAACCATCTTTTAGATGTTCATCGATAAAGAAGTTGATTAAAGCCCACTCGAGTCTTGCTCCGAGATTGGTATACATCCAGGTTCCTCTGCCACTGATCTTTGCCGCTCTTTCGTAATCGACCAGCCCTAATGATGTCGCCAATTCAACATGATCCTTGATTTCAAAGTCAAAAACCGGTTGATCTTTATTGACTGAAACAACCACATTATTCTCTTTTTCTCCCGCCAGCAAATCTTCATCAGGAATATTGGGAATCTTCAGCAAGAACTCATTGATTTCTTCTTCAATCTTGTTCAATGATTCTTCGTCCTTATCAGCTGCGTTCTTAATCTTTTCAATCTCTTGGAAAAGTTCTGCAGTGTCCTTCTTCTCTCTCTTATATTCACCGATTGATTTCGATAATTTATTTCTTAAAGCTCTGATTTCCTCAATGCTTCTTAAAAGAGCATTTCTTTTTTCTCTCAGTTCAATGAAGCCTTTGAAATCAACTTCAAAACCGCGTTTGGCTAACGCTTTTTCCACCCCTTCAGGATTACTTACAATCAATTCAATATCTAACATACGTTCATTCTCCTTTTTCTATAAAAAAAGTCCTCTACAAAAAATAGTAAAGGACGAAATTACTTCCGTGGTGCCACCTTAGTTCTAGTTTATCAAAACTAGCGCTTTTAGATCCTGGTAACGCCGGACTAGGGCGAAGACTTTTGGTCTCACTCCGAGGTAGACGGGAATTAAATATCCAACGCCAGTCTTTCACCAATTAACCAGCTCTCTTATAGGTTGAATCAACAAAGCCATTCCCTAGCCTCATCATCATTTTCAACAATCATTATAGTTAAATAACTATTCAGTGTCAAGCAAATATCTGATTATTTTGTTTCTATAATCAACTTCTTTGCATTTTCCTGATTTTCAATCGCCAAGTTTCTTACCCAATTTTCCTTTTTATATCTGGATAAGGCAAAAACCGACTTTGGCAGTTCCAACAACTGTACTATCAAGAACAACATGATTACATTAAGATTCGTGACTCTTGCCAATACAAAGATTAATGGCACTTGAACCACCCACATATATCCCGAATCCATCATCATCGTCGAGCGAGTGTCGCCACCAGCTCTCAAAGTAAAATACATCGAGACATTAAATGAATAAACCGGTATGAATATCGCATTGATACGGATATTATTCGCCGCTATGCGTTTCGTAGTTTCCGTTATGTCATATAAATCCAAAATGAAGAAACTCAAAATAAAGAGCATCATTCCGGTCACAAAAGCAAAGGCTACCGCAAAAGCTATAACCTTCTTGGCATTATCTTTGGCTACTTCCAATTGATTCATACCCAAGGTATTGCCAACCATTACCGCTATACCGGTACCAATACCCCCAAAAGTAACGAAGACTAATTGCGAGATCGCACCGGTAATATTCATCGCTGCCAGTGCATTATCACCTCTGGTGGAATATGACTGTAAAAACATCGTTTGACCCATCGACCAGAAAAACTCGTTCAACAGCAAAGGCAATGCCATAATGATGATAGCTTTCAAGATTAAGCCATCAATCTTGAAAACATCCTTGATTTTAGTGTTGAAAATCTTGCCTTTTCTCACCAATAAAACAAACATCAACAAGAACTCCACAACTCTCGAAGCAAGCGTTGCATAAGCCGCACCTTCAATTCCCAAGTTAGGAAAACCAAAATTTCCGAAAATCAATAAGTAGTTTAAGACAGTATTGGTGATAATCGCTCCCAGAGTAATCCAAAGCAACGGTTTTGTCGTTCCTATTTCTCTGAAAGTCGTAGATATCGCAATTGAAAAAGCCCAAGGCAACATACTCCACTTGACAATATTCAAGTAGTCCATTCCTCCGGCTATCGTCACTTGATTATCCGTGAAAAAGCCGATTAGATACTCTCCCAATAAGCTAAAAACGACAATCGATAAAATCACCAGCAACAAAGCCACTATCAATTTAAATCTAAAGGTTTGTTTCAGTTTTTCTTCTTCTTTAGATCCAAAATATTGAGCGGTATAAATTCCCGCTCCCCCTAAAGCTCCAAAGGTAATCAAGATAATCACAAAATACAGTTGATTGACAACTGAAACTGAACCGATCGCCAATTCTCCCAAATCGCCGACCATCAGGTTGTCTATCAACTGTAAACTAGACGTCAAAAGTTGCTGCAACACAATTGGTAATGATATCGCAAACAATCTTTTATAAAAATGTCTGTCACCGATGAAACTTCTCATTTATAACTCCTGTTTATTTTTTGAATATCTTCCTTAAATTAATTGAACCATAACTATATATTTTTGTGCTATAACTATCAGGTGCTTCCAAATAATAAGCTTTCTTGTTGGATTCATCCAATAATACGACAATTACCACGATTTTATTTGTTTTTATTGGCAGAAGTTCCGACAATAAAAAGTCTCTTGATAATCTTTTGACAAAATCCAAATCTTCAGTTTTGACATGATTGGTACTGACGAACAAGATGCCATTAATCATTTGACAGTTGCTTTCCAA
>JAVEWC010000035.1:5933-10497 GCA_034004745.1 Candidatus Izemoplasmatales bacterium
TTATTGGCAGAAGTTCCGACAATAAAAAGTCTCTTGATAATCTTTTGACAAAATCCAAATCTTCAGTTTTGACATGATTGGTACTGACGAACAAGATGCCATTAATCATTTGACAGTTGCTTTCCAAAAACTTCTTGAAACGCACACTTTCTTTGGCAACGACTTCTTCCAAAGCTTCTGTCTTCAAGAATTTTGCATATAGGCATAAAGATTGCACGGAGATGCGCTTATGATAGTAACCATTGCTCAAGAGTTCGTACTTATTGTTAATCAGACCATTCTTGATTGCGTCAATATCTTCATAACTACATTCTCTAAGTTCTAATTTTTCATAATCAGCTTTCTTCTGTTCCAATCTTTGAACTTCCTTATCGCCTTTGATAATATTTGCTAAAGCCAAAGATGCGATGTTTAAAACCACAAAGGAGATTATTCCGTATGTAACCCAATTCTTATCGGGTTGGCTATTATCCAACAAAAAAGCGAAGAATAACGAAATAACCGCCAAAAACATGAACAGTTTGGCAAATACATCATAGATCATTATTTCTTTCTTGTCTTTGATTCTTTTTTCTTTCATAAGGCAATACCACCCTTCATTTGCGATAAAATCACCTTTATAATTTTATCACATCACACTTGATTTAAGAAGAATTTTCGCATATTTTTCTTAATGTCATGTTGTAGGAAACATCTTAATGTGTTAGCATTTACTGGTACGAGGAAAATATCATATGAGAATACTATTTTTTAACAATCGCCAAGAATTTCATGAATTCTTATCAAGGAACTTTTCTGACACCGAAGGCTTTTTCATCAAGTTCGACAAAAGGAAAACAAAGGATAAATTGACTCCTGATGAAGCCTTGCAAGAAGCTCTGATTTTTGGTTGGATTGACGGTTTAATCAAAAGTCTTGATGACGAGTTTTATCTGAAATATTTTTCACCCCGTAGACCAAGAAGCATCTGGTCAGATAGGAACAAAGCTTTTGCGAACGAACTGATTGCAAAAGATCTGATGGCTCCTTCCGGCCTTTTCCAAGTCAACCTCGCCAAAGCCGACGGTCGCTGGGACAAGACCTATCCAGAACCAGATGATTATTCGCTTGAAGAATTTTCAAGCTTGTTGAAAATAAATTTGTCCGCTTATGAGAAATTCATGCAACTATCGCCATCAAGGAAAAAGACTTTTGCGATGAGTTATTACACGCTAAAAAGTTCTGCAGCAAAAGAAAAGCGATTGAACAAAATCATTGAATTGCTTAATTCGAACCAATAAAAAAGTCCTTTGAAAAATCATTCAAGGGACTTTATTTTTATTATTCTTTTTTAGGTTTCATCGGATAGATGCCGGACACCGGAACTGTAAACATAAAACCAATTACTTGTTTATTCGAAGTTTCAACTATTGCTCTAACTTCTCTGACAACTTCTTCAACTTTACTAGGTTCAGGAATTACCGTGAAGATAGTTTTTGATGATTTTTGATCTGATTCAAAAGTTCTTTGAAATGGACCGCTCATCAAAAAATTCAAACCTTCGTTATCCATAATAGCTCTAGCCATACCCATGGAATCAAGAATGGTCGCGCCTCTAACTTTCATTTCCACAAATTTCGATAAAATCTGATCCAAATATGATAAATCATTCAATACAATAAATAATGCTTCCATGACTAATGTCCTCCATTTGTTTCAAGTCCTTCGAGACTTGAAATATCATCCAAACGATCGAGACCGTTAATTTCCCCAGCTTTGCTGATGGCAAATTTAGCGAAGACCGGACCCAAGGTTTCGTAAACTAAAATTGATAACATGATGATGGTCGATATCACCGGATAAAATCCTTTCATCTGGCTACTGACGATTACCAACAAACCAATTGAAACGCCGCCCTGCGGCAATAATGCAATCCCTAAATACTTTCTGATGGTTTTTGATGATTTAGCAACCATTGCACCAACTGTTATACCCAATATTTTACCACTTCCTCTGGCAATAATATAGACCAAAGCAATCCATAATATCAAAGAATCAGCTTTTAATATCGCCAGATCCAAAGAAGCCCCTGCCAAAGTAAAGAACATGATATAAAAAGGCGTCGCGAAATCATTGATGGCCGAGAAAGTTCTCTGAGGCGTCTTCGCTACATTGGCGAGCATTGAACCGATCATGATATTCATCAGAAGTTGGGAAAAGGCAATGCCATAATCATGAAGATAATGATTGACGATTGAAGAAAGGCCAATCGAAAACAAGACAGATAACAAAGCTAAAACTTGCATATCGTCCCTGATCTTGTCAAACTTGTTGGCCAACTTGGATAAGATAAAACCAATCAAGCCACCAGCAATTATCGACCCGAATACTTCAATGAACGGTTTGGCAAACATCAAAGCCGTTGATTGAACCGCTCCCTGGGGTACCAAGATTTGCGCTATGGAAATAAAGAAGCCAAAGACAATGATACCATAGATATCATCAAGTGCCGTAATCGGCAAAATCGTCTTTGTCACAGGGCCAAAGGCACGGTACTGTCTGATGACCATAATTGTCGCTGCTGGTGCGGTTGCGGCCGACATGCTGGCAAGAATCAAACCAAAAGCGATATTTTCTTTGGAAAAAGGATTATATCCTGAAGTAATCATGCTTGGCTTTGGTAAAAAGAATAAAAGCAGAAAAACCATCAGTACTGCGCCGATAACTTCAAACGTCGTCAAGATGATTACGCTCTTACCCATCTTCTTGATGGCTTTGATAGCAAATTCGCTACCAATGGAAAAAGCAATGAAAGCCAAAGCAATCTCTGAAATAAAAGATAGACTTTCGTTTTCGCCCAAGGTTATAATCCCAGGAAAATTCGGGAATATCAAAGCCATCGACGGCCCCAGCAATAATCCCAATACCAAATACCCGGAAACATTAGGCAATTTGAATTTTCTTGCCAATAAAGCCCCAATGAACCCTACGGCTAGCACGATTGAAATTTTAAACAATAAAACATAAGTCTCCATAACTAACCTCCTTATAAAAATAAAAAGCATAACTTAAAAAGATATGCTCAATTACTCCTATGAGGTTAGCTGACGGGTTCAGGACATTAAGTATCCTTACAAATAATTGATTCACCCCAAAACTTTTGGTTCCCCCACTCCTAAATAGTGATTCGGAGATTACTTATCAAATTTTTTCTAAAAAGAAATTGCGTGCTTTTCAAAGCACCCAATCATCTATTAATATTATAGCCCATAATTAGGGAAATATCAAGCATAAAACAGCGATAAAACTCACTATGTAAACGTTCTTTTAACTTGTTTAACTCAATATTATAAAAACGTAACCAAATATCCCAACAAGAGAACCAAAACCACCAGAATAGGTGAAGGAACTTTCTTGGAAAACAATAGTAAAATCGTTACCAAAGTAACGGCGATATTATCGATTCTAAATCCACTATCACGCATTAAAATCAACCCCGCCGAAAGAATCAATCCGGCCGCTACTGCCAATATTCCCTTCAAGGCAATCTGAATAGCCTTGATTGTCTTTAATCTTTGCCAAATCGGAAAAACAAAGAAAATCAGAAGCACTCCCGGAAGGAAGATTCCCAAAGCACTTAAAATCGCTCCGGCAACTTGGAATATGATCGTTCCGCCTCTAGCCGCCATACCACCGGCATAAGCACTGAAACTGAACATTGGTCCCGGTAGTCCTTGTACCAAACCAAAACCTGTCAAGAATTCCTGTGAAGTCATGAAATGATGAACCTCTACCAAATCGGAATACATATAAGGAACGACAACCTGTCCACCACCAATAATCAAATAGCCATAACGGAAAAATCTTTCAAATAGCCAAAGCAATTGATTATGCCATACTTGAGTCAAGACAAAAGCTCCGATTGCCAAAATGGCAAATACCAAAAGATAGGCATAATTAGGTTTAATCTTGACATGTTGCCACTTATTTTCTTCTTTGCTTATTAATGCAGTAATCAATCCGCCACCGATCAATAGTGCGGGAAAAACCCAAAATGAGCGATAAAAATAGGTGACAACCAAAGCAATCAAGAAAAGAACTATATTCAAACTACCTTTAACTACTTTCTTGCCAATTTTGAAGCTAGCCACAAAAATAAAGCCAACCGCCATCGGTCCAATATATTTTAGAACATCTGTGGATATTTGATGTTCAACCAAAAATTGATATAAAAAAGATAATACCGTCATGATGACAACAACCGGAAGCGCCCAAACCAACATCGTTAAAAGCGCTAGGACAGGACCGCCAACTTTATAGCCAATCGAAATGATTGTCTGGGTTGAGCTTGGTCCCGGCAACATCGTTGTCAGAGCAATATATTCTCCCAATTCTTCTTCAGTGATATAATTTTTCTTGAGAATCATTCTTTCGGTAAATACCCCATAATGAGCTTCAGGTCCGCCGTAAGCTCCTAAAGAACACAAAAAGACGTCCATCAAGAAAACGCTCCATTTAATTTTCTCATTTCCCATTGGCATCACCTCTTAATTATAATTATAGCAAATCATTATATTTTTTGAGT